>CAZEKN010000169.1:0-5785 GCA_964512755.1 uncultured Desulfatibacillum sp.
GGCTCTGCAGCCGCCGGATCTGGCGCCGGGTCTTGGCGCACATGACCCCGCGGGTAAAGGGGCTGTCGGGATTTCCGAGCAGCCGCGACCTCCCGTCCGCCATCCGCTCCAGAACCAACGAGCAGGCGTCCGGGCAGTCATAGGTACAGGCGGTGATTCGTCGCATGCGAAACTCTCAGAGCTTTTCCTTCACCGATTCAACCTTGCGCGGCATCCGTCCGCTCGGCCCCTTGCGGTAATCGGCCTTGAGCGACAGCACGACGCGGTTGCAGTCCTGGCGCATGGTTTCGAAGCAGCGCTGGACCACGGCCATCACCTCTTCCCACTCGCCTTCGATGCTGGTGCCCATCGAGCGAAACTCGTAAGGCAGTCCGCTTTCTTGGATGATCTTGATCGAACGCGCTACGTACGGGCTCAAGCTCTCGCCTTTGTCGAGGGGATACATCGAAAAGTCCACGATGACGCTCATGGGATGGCTCCTTTCGTGCGTTTGACATTCCAGGGTTCATTTCTTAGAAAGATTTATCACGGCTGGCAGTCGATGTAAAAAGTTCTTCCATAGAAAACCGACCCGCAAGGAGACCCCGATGACCGAGATCGTGCCGTTGAATTACCGCTTGCGCCTGATCCCTGATCTGAGCCGATTCACCTTCGACGGCCACGCTGGAATCCGGCTCCGTCTGCCGGATCCCGCCGACGAGATCGTTCTGAACGCCGCCGAGCTTGCGATCTGGAGCTGCGGCGTCCGGCGCGGCGATGATCTCATTCCATGCGCCTACCGGATGGTGCCGGCCCGCGAGGAGCTGCGCATCCAGCTTCCTGAAGCCACCGCGGGCGAAATTCTGCTGGACATCGACTATGCCGGCCGGATCAACGACCGGATGGCGGGGTTTTACCGCAGCCGCTACCTGCACAAGGGCCGCCACCGCTACATTGCCATCACCCAGTTCGAGGAAAGCGATGCCCGCCGGGCCTTTCCATGCATGGACCACCCCAGTTGCAAAGCGACTTTCGACATCGAAATGGTGGTCGGCCGCTACCTGGCGGCCGTCTCCAACACCGATATCCAAGCGCAAGAAATGCTCAAAGGCGGCAAAAAACGCGTGATTTTCGAGACCACGCCCAAGATGTCCACCTACCTGGTCTTCTTCGGCGTGGGCGAGTTCGAAACGCTGCAGGATCCGATCGACGGCCGCGTGCGGGTGCTCACGCTGCCCCCCGCCCAGAAGCACGCCCGCTTCGGGCTGGAGTTCGGCCGCAAAGCGCTGACGTTCAGCGAATCCTACTACGGCATCGCGTATCCGCTGGCCAAGATGGACCTCATCGCCGTCCCCGACTTCGCGTTCGGCGCCATGGAGAACTGGGGTGCCATTACCTTTCGTGAAAACCTGCTGCTGCACTATCCGGGGGTCACGTCCAGATCCGGGGAGGAGCGGATCTGCGAGGTGATCGCCCACGAGATCGCCCATCAATGGTTCGGCAACCTAGTGACGCCGTCGGATTGGAAATATCTTTGGCTCAACGAGAGCTTTGCCACTTACTTCGGCTACGGCGTTGTCGCTCACTATTACCCCGACTGGGGGATTTGGCAACAGTTCCTGCATGGCACAACGGCCACGGCCATGCAGCGGGACGCCCTGCTCGAAAATGTCGCCATCGAGATCCCCGGCGGCGAGCACCTGGTCATCAACACCAGCACCGCCCCCATCATTTATAACAAGGGGGGCAGCATTTTGAGGCAGGTCGAGGGTTACATCGGACCTGAGTATTTCCAGAGGGGCTTGCGGCATTATCTGCAGGCGCACGCGTACCAGAGCGCCGAAAGCCGCCATCTCTGGGAAGCATTCGAAGCGGCATCCGACCGGCCGGTCACCGCCCTGATGAAGAACTGGGTCGAACAGCCGGGCTTCCCGCTGGTCACCGCCCTCCGCCAGAAAGACACGCTGCTGCTGTCCCAGCGACGTTTCACCTACCTTCCCAACGACTCCGACCAAACCTGGCTGATTCCGGTCAATCTGCGAACCTTCACGGCCGGCGGCGAATCCCGCACCGTTTCGGTTTTAATGGACTCGCCCGAGATGCGGATCGATCTTGGGGGGGAGACGATCGCCTACAAGCTGAACGACGGCCAGACCGGTTTTTATCGGGTCAAATACGCCAGCCCGGATGATTTCCAGCGCCTGGGCGAGCGGGTGCGTCAGAAGACCTTGCCCGCGGAGGACCGCTGGGGACTCCAAAACGATCTCTACGCTCTGGCTCTCGCCGGCGACGTCCGCCTCGACGACTATCTCGCCTTTCTGGAGCACTACCGTGCGGAAGACAGCTATCTACCGGTTGCCAGCATCGCAGCCAACCTTTTCCATGCGTATTTGACGGCCGACCGGGAGACGAGCGCACGGATCGCGGCATCGGCCGCGCCCTGGCTGGGAGAGGTGCTCGACCGCATCGGCTGCGCTCCGCGAGCGGAAGAGGATCAAACGACGGCCGTCCTGCGCGACCAGATCCTTTTCGATGCGGTTCAATACGGCTGCCGGGAGGCCGCAGCCTTCGCACTGGAACGATTCGAGGAGCTCCGGAAGGGCGGAACCGTGCACCCCGACATCCTGCGCGGCGTTCTGCAGGCCGGAGCCTGGCACGGCGACGGCCGTGATTTCAAGTGGTTCGACCGACGGTTTCAGCAGTGCGAAAGCGAGCATGAGCGCATGACCGTTCTGACCGCACTGGGATGCTTTCGCGGGCATCGCGAGATCGAAAAGGTGCTGGACTACGTTCTTTCAGCGGTCCCGCCCCGGAACAAGTTCATTCCGGTGGTGGCGCTGGCAGCCAACCCCTCGGCAGCGGCCATTTTGTGGGACTGGTATGTCAAGCGCCTGCCGCAGATCGAGCAGTTTCACCCGATGCTTTACGAACGGGTGATTGCGGCGATCGTTCCGGCAGCCGGCATGGAGCGCCCGGACGAGGTCCGCGGGTTCTTTGCGGAATACATGCAGAAAACCGGGAAGGCGCGGGACGTCATCCGGCTTTGCCTGGAGCGCATGGAGATCAATTGCAGCTTTCGGCGGCGCTGCAACCCTTGACACTGTCGGAACGTTTCCGCTATAGAGCCACTATGTGGTGTTCCACACCTGGCTTGCCCGAACGCGTCCGATGGATCGTGCTTCACCCCCTGTTCTTCCGGCCCCTGTGAACCACGGTTGGAGCTTGTTACGCATATGAACCGTCGCACGTTCCTCAAACTCGCCGGCCTGGGCAGCGTTTCCTTCGCTGCAGGCTGCAGCCCCGAGTCCCCCAAACATCTATACAGCCTGGTTCAGGCACCGGAAGACATGGTGACCGGCAAGGCCACGTGGTACGCGTCCACCTGCCGAGAGTGTCCGGCCGGCTGCGGCATCATCGCCAAGAACCGCGAGGGACGGGTGGTCAAGGTCGAGGGCAATCCTCTGCACCCGCTCAACCGGGGCAAGCTCTGCATGCGAGGCCAGGCCGCCCTGCAGTCGGTTTACAGCCCGGACCGCCTCAAAAAACCGCTACTGAAATCAAACGGCGGCTTCATCCCCATCGGTTTCGACGAGGCCCAGGCTCGGTTCAAGACCCAGGTCTGGGAAGCGGCCCGCAGGGGCACCGACCGGGTGCGGCTCATGACCGAGGTGGTCGGCGAAAGCGAGTTGGAGCTCTTTCAGGCCGCGCTCAAGAACTGGAATTCCCAGCCGCCCGTCGTTTTCGAGCCTTTCGCCTACGAAGCGCTCAAGGCCGCCAACCGTGAGATCTTCGGCGTGGATGGACTGGTGTCCTATCGCATGGACCAGGCCGATCTGCTGCTGACCTTCGGTGCGGACTTTCTGGAGACCTGGCTTTCGCCGGTGGAGTATGCATGGAAGTTCAAGGCCATGCATGGGGCCCGTGGCGCCGAAAAGGGAATCTTTTTTCTGGTAAGCCCGTTTCAGACCCTCACCGGCGCCAACGCAGACCACTGGCTCGCTTGCGCTCCCGGCACCGAGGCTCTGGTCGCACTGGGCTTGGTGCGCCAGATGCTGGACATCCGGCGTGGGAAGCATCTGCCGCCGGACCTGCGCGGCGCCCTGGATAAGGCCACCGAGCCCTATCAGCAGGAAGCGGTGCTCAAACGCTCCGGCATTCCCCTGGCGCGATACGAGCAGCTGGTGGTGCGCCTGACCGAAGCTCGCCGGCCGCTGGTCCTGGGCGCGGGAACCGGGCAGTCGGATGCCAACGGTCTCGCCACCAACATGGCCTCCAATCTGCTGAACCTGTTGCTCGACCCGGAACTCCACCTCATCGACGCGGCCAACCGCCATCGGGTGGAGACCGCCAGCCGCCGGGCGGAGGTGCTGGACCTCTTTAAAGCGCTCTCCTCCGGTAGGGCGGATGTCCTGATCTTGAACAATGTCAATCCCGTTTTCAACCTGCCGCCTGAAAGCGGAGTCAGGGAGGTCCTGAAGGCCACTCACCCGTTTGTCATCTGCCTGAGCCATTTTATCGACGAGACCTCCCAGCTGGCCGACCTCATCCTGCCAGGGACCTTGCCGTTGGAAACCTGGGGCGACTACAACGGCTGGGCGCCGATGGTGTCGACCGTGCAGCCGGCCATGGGCCGGATCACCGAGGCGCGCCACCTCGGCGACCTCATCCTGGACGTCGGCTTTGAAACCCGGCCGGCACCGGATTTCAGAACCTTCGCGGCCGAACGGCTGCGCCGGCAGGGCCGCATCGGCAACGAACTCGACTGGGTGCGCGTGTTCCAGCAGGGGGGCATCTTCCCGCCCGCCGCCCAGAGCACTGCCGCGCCTCCGAAGCTGCTGCCGGGACGACTGCCCCAGGCCCTCGTCACACCCTACCGCCCTCCTTCGGACGGACTGGCCTTTACGGCCGTACCGTCCGTGCGCTTCTTCGACGGCCGAGGCGCGAATCGGCCCTGGCTGTGCGAAATCCCGGAGCCCATCTCCCGCGTGGCGTGGCAATCTCCGGTCTGGATTCACCCGCATACCGCCCGGGCAGAGGGGATCGAGCAGGCCGATATGGTACGGGTCACCACCCCGGCGGGAAGCATAGAAGCGCCGGCTTATATCAGCGAAGTGGTGCGGCCGGGGATGCTGGTGATGGGGATCGGCCAGGGCCACACCGCCTACGGGCGCTACGCGCAGTCCGCGGGCGCACCGCCGCAAGCTGAATTTTCCCCCACGGACGCGGTCGATTTGCCCTACCTGAACTATGTGCCGCCGACCAGCGCCAACCCGTTTGCCGTGCTCTCCGCCGCTGTGGATCCGGGCTGCGGCGGACCGAGCTTTAGCATCTTCGACGTGCGCATCGAACGGACCGGCCGCACCGTCCAGCTGGCCAGCACCGACGGCAGCCGCATCCAACACGGCCGCAGCTTTCTCTTGACCGCCATGCTGGAGGATCTGCGCAAGGGCCCCGGCCGGCCGAAATCCGGGCTGACCATGAACGATTTTCCGCTGACGCTGCCGCTGCCGGAGGGCTACCACCCTCAGCGGGACTTCTACCCCGCCCATGAACACGACGGCTACCGCTGGGGCATGGTGGTGGACCTCGACCGCTGCATCGGCTGTGGCGCCTGCGCCGCCGCCTGCTACGCCGAGAACAACGTCGGCGTTGTCGGTGAGCTGAGGATCATCCAGGGCCGCGAGATGGCCTGGCTGGAGATCGTACGCTACCACGACGAACGCCGCATGCAGCGCGTGCTGTTCCTGCCCATGCTCTGCCAGCACTGCGACAACGCCCCCTGCGAATCGGTCTGCCCGGTCTACGC
>CAZEKN010000170.1:0-5750 GCA_964512755.1 uncultured Desulfatibacillum sp.
TGTTCGGGCTGAGCATCCTCTGGCTCGGTCAGGATATCTCCTGGGACCTGCGCAACTACCATTACTACAACCCGTTCGCATTCCTGAACGGCCGCATGGGTCACGACGTCGCCGTGGCGCATGTGGCGACCTATTACAACCCGCTGATATACATACCTTTTTATTGGGCCGTCACGTGGCTGCCGCCGAAGGCGGTGGGATTCATCCTGGGTTTTTTATCGGGTCTGAATGTTTTTCCGATCTACGGCATCACCCGGCGGGTGGTCGATCCCGGGCGGGCCGGAAATACCGCCTGGCTCTGCCTGGCACTGACCCTCGTCGCCATGCTGGGTGCGATCAATCTCGCCGAGATCGGGACCAGCTACGGCGACAACATCCTCAGCCTGCCGGTGCTCGCGGCCCTGTGGCTGATCGTACGCTTTAATCAACGCCTCTGCGCATCGCCCGGCGCCGGCTGGCCGATCGCTGCCGTTGCCGGCCTGCTGGCCGGCGCGGCTTTCGGCCTCAAGCAGCCCTTTGCCGTTTACTGCGTCGGACTCTGTCTGGCTTTTTTCGGCCTCAACGCGCCGTTCCTGCGGCGCTTGGTTTTGGCCTTCATCTTCGGGCTGGGGGTCCTGGCCGGTGCGACGCTGACCAGCGGGTTTTGGCTGCTGGAGATGTGGCAGCGCTTCCAGAACCCCCTCTTCCCCTACTTCAACGAGTACTTCCAATCCCCATGGGGGGCCATCGGCTCCTATCGCGACGAACGTTACATCCCCAGGCATCTGCCGATGTGGCTGCTCTTCCCGTTCTGGTTCAACTTCGACCCGCACCAGGTCAGCGAGATCGCCTTCCGCGATCTGCGCTTCCCCCTTCTTTACATCCTGCTGCTCGCGCTGCCGGTCTGCGCGGTCATAAGGCGGCGTGGAAAGAACGAGGCCAGCGAGGCTCCTCCCGGCGACCCCGATGCCCGGGCGATGACCCGCCTCTTCGTCATCTTCATGCTGGTCTCCTTTGTCCTGTGGATGAAGCTGTTCGCCGTGTACCGCTACGCGGTCGTGTGCGAGTTTCTGGCGCCCCTGACGATTTTCCTGGTGCTGGGATCCATCCTGCGGAACCCGCAGCGACAGCGGCGAGCCGCGCTCGCCGCCATGATCATATTGCTCGTCACCACCGCCCCCGGACATTGGGGCCGGAGGCCCTGGACGTCCGACTATTTCGACGCGAACCTGCCCGCGCTGGCCGCCCAGCGGAACTCCATCGTGCTGGTCACCGGACACGATCCAATCGCCTACCTGATTCCATCCTTCCCGCCGCAGGTGCGGTTTCTGCGCATCCAGGGCTATATGACCGGGCCGTCGCCGGTCCTGAACCTGACCGACCGCCTGATGATGCAGGCCGTGGCCGAGCACAAAGGCCCGTTGCTGATCCTCTTCAGAGTCTACGAAGAATGGCATGCACGCAACGCGCTGGAGTTCTACGGCCTGCAGCCGGACCGCTCCAGCTGCCAGCAATTCACCCCGGGGGTGGAACCCCAGCAGGAGCACCCCTTTTTCCTGTGCCGGGTGACTCCGCTGACTTCCGTATCGAAAGGGACAAGCCCATGACGACCCTCGGCGCCCAGCCCCAACGCCTGGCGGTGATCCTTCCCTGCTACAACGAAGAGGCGGCCATCGCCGAGGTCGTGCGCGATTTTCGCACAGCACTGCCCCAGGCGGTGGTTTACGTCTACGACAACAACTCGAAGGACCGGACGGTCGAGCTCGCCCGAGCCGCGGGCGCCGTCGTGCGGAGGGAGACCCGGCAGGGAAAGGGGCACGTGGTGCGCCGCATGTTCGCCGACGTGGATGCCGACATCTACGTGCTGGCCGACGGTGACGGCACTTATGACGCCGGCAGTGCGCCGGCCCTGGTCGATAAACTCGTCCACGACCAGCTTGACATGGTGGTCGGTTCGCGGCTGACCGCCTACGAGGGCGAGGCCTTCCGTCGCGGCCACCGCTTCGGCAACGATCTGTTGACCGGTTTTCTGGGGTTATGCTTCAGCCGGACCTTCACCGACATCCTCTCCGGCTACCGCGTCTTCTCGCGACGCTATGTGAAGTCCTTCCCGGCCCTGTCCGCGGGATTTGAAACCGAAACCGAGCTGTCGGTGCACGCCCTCGAGCTGCGCATGCCGATCGCCGAGGTCGTCACCCCGTACAAGGCCCGTCCGGCGGGCTCGGCGAGCAAGCTGCGCACCTATCGCGACGGCTTCCGCATCCTGGTGACGATCCTCAATCTCTTCAAAGAGGAGCGGCCCCTGGCGTTCTTCTCGATCATCGCCGGCATCCTCGGCCTGGCCGCCGTTGTCCTGGCATACCCCGTTCTCATGACCTACATCGAGACGGGCCTGGTGCCACGGTTCCCTACGGCGATCCTGTCCACCGGACTCATGATCCTGGCCAGCCTGAGTCTCACCTGCGGCTTCATTCTGGATACGGTTACCCACGGCCGCCGCGAAATGAAGCGCCTGGCCTACCTTTCCATCCCTCCGACCGGCAATTGAGGCCGGCCCGCTGGAACCCGCTGAACCTGCCGTTCGGTTGACGTTACGTCGACGGATGCATAGGTTGTATCCTACAAATTTACTTCGGTTCCCGACCCGATCCATGCCGGCGACTCGATGTTGAATCAAGCCGGCCCGTATCTGCGCGACCAGCCCCAACCCCGGAGGTGATGACCATGAGGCGGATGGCGTGGGTTTTTGCAGTCGTCCTTTCGTCGGCATACACCGGCGGCACCTCGGCGCAGGAGCCGCTCCTCCAAGTGGACCGTCTGGTTCAGGAGGCCATCGAAGCAAACCCGAAGATACTAGCGGCCCGCGAAAAGCACTCCGCCCTCAAGGAAAAAATCAGCCAGGCCGGCGCCCTGGACGACCCCATGTTGAGCTTCGGAGTGGTCAACCTGCCCAACAATTTCGAGTTCGATGAAGAAGACATGACCGCGAAGGAAATCGCGATTTCGCAAAAATTTCCTTTTCCCGGCAAGCGGGGCCTGAACGAGGAGGCGGCGACCCGGGAGGCCGACGCGGGCGCAGCCGAGGCCGATGACGTTGCCAACCAGGTCGCCAGAGACGTCAAAACCGCGTTCTACGATCTCTCCCACGCCTACCGCGCCATGGAGGTCACCCGGCGCAACAAGAGCATTATAGAGGAGCTGGTCAGGATCACCCAGACCCGTTACGCCCTCGGGCAGGGCATCCAGGAGGACGTCATCCGCAACCAGGTGGAAATCTCCAAGATGGTGGACGACCTGATCATGCTCGATCAGCAGAAACGGGCCCTGGCGGCCAAACTCAACTATCTCCTCAACCGGCCCCGCAACAGCCCGGTGGGACCTCCGGAAGACATCCGTTTCCGGCCGGCCGCCATCTCCATCGAGGACCTGCAGCAACAGGCCCTTGAGAGCAACCCCATGCTCAGAGCGCTGAAGCATGAAATCGCCGCACGCAGCAAAAACATCGAACTCGCCCGGCGCGATTATTTTCCGGACGTCAACCTTAAATTCGCCTATGGCCAGCGGGAAGAGCGGTTGGACATGTACTCCGGCATGATCGAAATCAACCTGCCCATTTTCGTCAAATCCAAGCAGGAGCGCCGGGTCGCCGAGGGCTATGCAGACGTTCGATCCGCCCAGGCCAGATACGCCGGCGCGCAAAACGAAATATTCTTCATGATCGCGGACATGGGGTCGATGGCGCAACGCCTGGAGCGCAAAGTCGAGCTCTACCGCACGGGGATCATTCCACAGGCCCGGCTGCAGATCGACACGGCCATGAGTGCCTACATGGTCAACAAGGCCGACTTCATGACCCTGCTCGACAGCCACATGCGGCTTTACCGGTATGAACTGGACTACCACGACGCGCTGACGGCGTACGAGAAAAGCCTGGCAGCGCTGGAGGCCACGGTCGGGGCGACCTTGCCCCGGGAGGTGTTGAAATGAAGCGCCTGGTATGGGCCATCCTGCTCTGGGCCGCGGTTTCGACCGGGGCCGTGTCCAGCCGGGCCCAGCATCCGCCCGGTCACGGCGCTGGCTCCCCGGAATCGGCGAAAACGACCGACGACTTCGACGAACTGAAGGGGCTCACGCTGGAGTCCGTCCAGAAGGAGGGCAAGGTTCAGGAAATCGCGCCGGGCACCGTCCAGATTTCCCCGGAACGCCAGCAGCTCATCGGCGTGCGGATCGGAACGGTGGAGCCACGCGCGCTGCAGAAGGTCATCCGCACCGTGGGCCGGATCGACTACGACGAAAAGCGCATCGGCATCGTCTCGCCCAAAATCAGCGGCTGGATCGAGGAGCTGTACGCGGACTTCACGGGGCGGTTCGTCCGCAAGGGGGAGCCGCTGCTCACCATCTACAGCCCGGAGTTGGTCTCGACCCAGGAAGAATACCTGCTGGCCCTCAAGGCCAGGCAAGACTGGTCGAAGAGCCCGTTCTCCGAAGTTTCCGAAGGCGGCACGCTGCTGGTCGACTCCGCACGCCGGCGCCTCAGACTCTGGGACATCAGCGATGCCCAGGTCAAAGCCCTCGAGGAAAGCCGTGAACCGAAGAAGACCCTGACGCTTTACAGCCCGTTCACCGGCCACGTGCTTGAGAAGATGGTCAACAAGGGTCAGTTTGTAGATGCCGGCATGGCGCTCTTCAAAATCGCCGATCTCTCGGTGGTCTGGCTCATCGCCGACATCTACGAATCCGAACTGTCGGCCATCCGCGTGGGGCAGCCGGCGGCCATCCAGATGTCCTACTACCCCGGCGAAATTTTCACCGGCAAAGCCATATACATTTATCCCACCATGGACGCGCAGACTCGGACCGCCAAGGTCCGATATGAATTCGCCAACCCCCACGGCAAGCTCAAGCCGGAAATGTTCGCCAACGTGGAGATCACCGTGCGCCTCGGCGACAAACTGGCGGTGCCGGAGGGCGCCGTCATCGACACCGGGATCCGCAAAGTGGTCATCGTCGACCGGGGTTCCGGCTATTTCGAGCCCCGCGAGGTCCGGCTGGGGGTCAAGGCGGGCGAGGTCTTTGAAGTCCTGGACGGCCTCAAGGCCGGGGAGCGGGTGGTCACCAGCGCTAACTTTCTCATCGATTCGGAATCCAAACTCAAAGAGGCTGTCGGCGGCATGGGCCACCAGCACTGACCATGATTGAGAAGATAATAGAGGGCTGTGCCCGGAACCGGTTCCTGGTGTTTGCGGCGACGCTGCTGCTGACCCTGGGCGGGGTGGTTGCCCTTCAGAACATTCCGCTGGATGCCATACCGGACATCTCCGACGTGCAGGTGATCATCTACACGCCGTGGGAAGGCCGCAGCCCGGACCTGATCGAAGACCAGGTCACCTACCCCATCGTCACCGCCCTGATTTCGGCTCCGCGGGTCAAAACCGTGCGCGGGTTTTCCGATTTCGGGTTCTCCTTCGTCTACGCCATTTTCGAGGACGGAACCGACATCTACTGGGCGCGGTCGCGGGTGCTGGAATACCTGCAGCAAATTTCGGGGCGGCTGCCCGAGGGTGCCGCCCCGGTCCTCGGCCCGGACGCGACGGGCGTGGGTTGGGTGTTCACCTATGCCCTGGTGGATGAAAGCGGCGGGCACGACCTCGCTTTTCTGCGCACCCTGCAGGACTGGTACATCCGCTATTCCCTGGCGAGCGTCGAAGGGGTGGCGGAGGTCGCCAGCGTGGGCGGTTTCGTCAAGCAGTACCAGGTCAACATCGACCCCA
>CAZEKN010000171.1:0-5695 GCA_964512755.1 uncultured Desulfatibacillum sp.
CGGCCGACGATGGCCTCGGTGAACCGCAGCAGCCGTTCGGCGACACCGGCCTTGTCGAAAATGGCGCCGGCCAGGACGAACATGGGGATGGCCAGCAGCGGATACTTGGCGATCCCGGCATAGACGTTGGTGGGTACGGCCATGATGCCGAGCTGGGCCAGGGCGATGGCCAGCGTGCCGGAGAGCCCCAACGCCGCGGCGATGGGCATCCCGCCGAACATTAGGAGAAAAAAACAGCCGAACAGAAGGTAGGCGTAAACCATCAGTCGTTGTTCCTCCATGTTCGGATCAACACGCCAACGGCACGGCCGAAAATCGCCAACGCCAGGAGCGGCAGCCATATGGTGTAAATCCAGGTCGGCAGGCCCAGACCCGGAGAGGTGACTTCGAAGCGGTACTCGTCCCAGGCCATGCGGGAGCCGAAAATCGCCAGCAGCAGAAACGTGAAAGCGGTCAAAACCGTCGCGCCGAGCAGCGTCCAATGTCTGGCTTTCGGAGCCAGCTTGTCCACCAGATAGCGGATGTTCAAGTGCCCTTGCTTGGCCATGACGCTCGAGCCGCCCACCAAGGCCATGAAGAGCATCAGGAACACTGAAAATTCCTCGGTGAAAGCGAATGAAAAGTTGGTGAGGTAGCGCACGACGACATTGGCAAACGTGATCAGGCCCAGCACACCGATGGCGATTCCCGCCAGCGTTTCTTCGATCTTGAGCGGGATGCGGATTTTGGGTTTGGCCGGGTGGTCTTGGGGGTTGCATTCCATGGGTATCGACCTCCCCATCGGGGGGGTGCCGGCCCAGACGCTTGCCGGCTGGCTGGTGACGCAGTGGGATAACCCTGGCAATTGCAGCAAAAAAGCGCGCACCGGATCAATGAGCGGATCGGTGCGCGCTTTTGGATTCAATCAATACATGGTCCGAAGGCGCCGGCTACTTGCGGTTGGCGACCGCGGTCTCGGCCTTTTTCACCAGCTCCGGCCCGATCTGTTTGGCCCATTTGTCATAAACCGGTTTGGTCGCTTTTCTGAACTCGGCCTTTTCAGCTTCGTTCAGCCGGATCACGTTGACCCCCAGGGCCTCGACGTCCTTGATCCCCGATTCGTCCGGCGGAACCAGGCCCTTACGGGCAGCGACGATATTTTCTTTGGCGGCCTGGAGGGCGGCCTCGCGCACCGCCTTCTGGTCCTCGGGCTTCCAGCTCTTCCAGACGTCCTTGTTGACCACGAAAATCAATGGATCGGCCACATACCCCCACAGGAGCAGGTTTTTCTGATTGGCTGCGCTGTGCAATTTGGCTACGGTAAAAATGGTCAGCGGGTTCTCCTGGCCGTCCACGGCCCCGCTGGAGAGCGCCGGCACGGCGTCGGCCCAGCTCATCTGGGTGGGGTTGGCGCCCAGGGCGGTGAAGGTTTCCAGGAACAGGGGCGAACCGACCACGCGGATTTTCAGACCCTGCATATGCTCCGGCTTGCGGATCGGTCGCTTGGAATTGGTCAGTTCGCGGAACCCGTTTTCGCCCCAGGCCAGGGGAATCGTGTCCTTGCTTTCGAGGATCTTGAAGATTTCCTTGCCGACTTCGCCGCCCGTGAGAGCGTCGATGGCTTTGTAATCGGGCATCAGGAAGGGCATGGAGAATAGGTTCAGTTCCTTTACTTGAGGAGACCAGTTGATGGTGGAGCCGATCGCCATGTCGATCGCACCCTGGCGGATGGCGGTGTACTCCTTGGTTTGGTCGCCGCCGACCAAGCTGGTGCCGGGATAGCATTTGATGTTGATTCGGCCGCTGGTCTTTTCTTTCACCAGCTCGGCCCAGCGCTCGCCGGCGATGCCCCACGGGAACGGTTTTCCAACCACCGTCGAGAGCTTGTACTCCGGTTTGTAGTCCGCAGCATGAACCGCCTGCGGCGCCAACCATGCAATACCCACTGCGACAACCAGCAACAATACAGACAGTCTCCTCATGGCGCGCCTCCTGTAATGGATTGAGCAAGAATGACCCCTCTGCATGACCGAAGGGCCTGAATTCTAAACGCGGGAAGTTATTATACCCGGCAACACGTGTCAAGTTTTTATCCGAAACCGTGGGTGCATCGCGGGAATAATCTTCCGTTTATTTCAGCCCCGCTGTTTGAATGGCCGGTTGACCTCATCCACCGTCGCCATTAAGTTGAAGACGTCACGAGTTGATGAGCGCGTTAATAAACGTGCGGAGCGAATCGGCCATTCGACCCCTGAGGAGAAATCTGATTTATTGCGCTCAGCCGCCGAAAGATCTCTGGCTTTGCTCGAAATGGCACGTCCGCGAGGCAACCACCCATGATCATCATAGAACCCCGCATCCGACACAACATTTGCATCACGGCCCACCCGCAGGGATGTGCGGCGCAAGTTCGGGCGCAGATCCATTACGTCCGCTCCAGGGGGCCTCTGGCCAGCCCCAAACGGGTGCTGGTGATCGGCGCATCCAACGGCTACGGTCTGGCCGCCCGCATCGTCTCGGCCTTTGGCTCGGGGGCTGCGACCATCGGCGTCGCCTATGAACGCGCCGGAGAGCCCCATCGTTCGGCTACCGCCGGCTGGTACAACAGCGCGGCATTCCAGCAGGAAGCCGACCGCGACGGCCTCCCGGCCTGGAACGTCAACGGCGACGCTTTCACCGACGCAGTCAAAGATGAGGTGATCGATCGCATCCAGTCGAAATTAGGAGAGGTCGATTTCATTATCTACAGCATCGCCGCACCCCGCCGCATTGATCCGGCAACGGGTGAGATCTACTCGTCGGTCATCAAACCGATCGGCCGCCCCTTCACCTCTAAGGGGATCGAATTTCTCACCGGCCACATCACCAACATGACCGCCGAACCCGCCACGGAGGAGGAAGTGGCCCATACCGTCAAGGTGATGGGAGGCGAAGACTGGGAACTGTGGATCCGGCGGCTGTTGCGGGAAAAGGTATTGGCGCCGGGTGCTCTCACCATGGCCCTGTCCTACATCGGCCCGGAGCTGACGCGGGCGATCTACCGCAATGGGACCATCGGCCGAGCCAAGGCGGACCTGGAAGCCACGGCCAAACGGCTGGATGCCCTTCTCAAGAGGACCGGCGGCAGCGCCGTAATCAGCGTGAACAAGGCCCTGGTGACGCGTGCCAGCGCGGTCATACCGGGGGTTTCGCTCTACATTTCGCTGCTCTATAAGGCGATGAAGGAGCGTAAGCTGCACGAAGGCTGCATCCAGCAGATGGACCGCCTTTATCGGAATTTTCTTTTTGCAGGGAAAGACCGGCCGCAAGACGATGAGGGCCGAATCCGCCTCGACGACCGGGAAATGCGCTCCGATGTGCAGCAGGCCGTCGCCGAAAGCTGGGAAAAGGTGACCACCGAAAACCTCTGCCGATATGCCGACATGGATGGCTTCCGCAACGAATTTCTGCGCCACCACGGATTCGGGATGCCGGGTATTGATTACTCGAGGCCGGTGGATCCCACCCAAATCATACTGGAGTAACTGCTCAGTTCTCAGGGTTCAGCAACCGTGTTCGGGAAATCCTCGAGGACAGGCGCCTTCATTCCCGCCTTCCTGCGGCTCGGACGAATCGGACCAGCGGCGATCAGAACCCCACAACCGCTTTCATCCTGAACCCTTGCCGTCTGAACAGTTACCATTTAGCTGGATTTGGTATTGTCCGCGGCAGGCAGGAGCAGTTGTCTCAATGGCTTTCCGGCCAACGCTACGGCATTTTGTAGATCATGGAGTTGACGTTCATTCCGGCGCCGACCGAGGCGAAAACGACGAGGTCTCCGGAATTCAGGCGGTGGCCGTCGACCTTGCCCCTTAGAATCAAATCGAGCAGGGTGGGCAGGGTCGCCACCGAACTGTTGCCGGTCCAGGAGATGATCATCGGCATGATGCCGGCAGGAACCTCTTTGACTTTGTACAACTCAAACAGCCGCTTGACGATGGCGGCATCCATTTTCTCGTTGGCCTGGTGGATGAGGATCTTTTTGATCTCGCCGATGCCGATGCCGGTGTCGTCGAGATTTTTCTTGACCGCCAGGGGAACGGTCTTCACCGCATACTTGTAAATATCGTGGCCGTCCATTTTGACGTAGATCGCGTCGCTGGTCCGCTGCGGGTTGTACGACTCCGTCATGCGCAGCAGGAAGGCGTGCTGGTAGGTGTCCGAGCGCGTCAGGTGGGAGACAATGCCCCCCTCCCCCTCCGTTGCCTCCACCAGGGTCGCCCCGGCTCCGTCGGAATAGATCATGCTGTCGATGTCGTGCGGATCCGAAATCCGTTCAAGGGTCTCGGCCCCGATCACCAGAACGCGTTTGGCATCCCCGGACCTGATGAAGCAGTCCGCCGTAATCACTCCTTGCAGCCAGCCGGGACAGCCGAACGGGAGGTCAAACGCAACCGTATAGGGGTTTTTGATCCGCAAGTGGTGTTTGACCCGAGCCGCGATCGTGGGCACCGTATCACACCTCAGGCTGCGGGCATTCACATCGCCGAAGTTGTGGGCCACGATGATATAATCGAGCGTTTCGCGGTCCACCCCCTCCAGCGCTGCTTCCGCCGCCTGGGTCGCCATTGCGGAAGTGTTCACCGATGCGGAAGCGCAGCGGCGCTCCTGGATTCCGGTAATTTCATGCAGTTTCTTGACAATCTCCTCGTTGGTTCGGGGATTCCGGTTGCCGCTGGGATCGAAAAAGACGCTCTGCAGGAAATGGGTGTTGAGCACCCGGTTCTCGGGGATATAGTTGCCGGTGGCTGTGATGATCGATCTTGGCATGTCAGCTGGTCTATTTATGGCCCTCAGGGCGGACAGCCGGAAAGCTCCGACTGAAATGGTTGTTTTCAAAGATTGATGACTTTTTACGAATCCATCAAGATTAGTGTTTCTAAAAATTTTTCTATTTACCCGGTTATCTGAAAAAATGCAAATGGAGTTTTCGCGGCCCATGTGGTATGGTTTCCCGGCCTTGAATCAGAAGACCATCGCTGGTCGGCCGATCCGGAAAATCGTTCGGTCGTGGCGAAAGTTCCAGTCTCGATCCGAGTCGGCAAGGAGTCTAAATGGAAGTCGCGGTCATCGAAGTCCATCGACCCTCAGACCTTAAGAAATGGGTGGATTTTCCGAACACGCTGTATCGCGGGGACGCCCATTACGTTCCGCAAATCATCCGGCAGGAACTCGATTTTTTTTCGCCCGCGAAAAATCCATCGTTTAAAATTTCCGAAACCAAGCTGCTGCTGGCGCGGCGCGGCGAACGGCTGGTGGGCCGGGTGTGCGGTATCATCCACTCTTTGGAAACCCTCAAGCTGGGATACAAGCGGGGTCGCTTCGGGTGGTTTGAGAGCGCGGATGACCCCGAAGTGGCCGGCGCCTTGATCGGATACCTGGAGAAATGGTTCTCCGCCGAGGGCTGCCGGGAAATCACCGGCCCCCATGGCTTCAGCGATCTGGACCCCGAAGGCATGCTGGTCGAGGGGTTCGATGCGCAACCCACCATCGCCGGCAGCTATAATAAGCCTTATTACCCGGCTTTGATCGAAGCACTCGGCTTTCAAAAGGAAGTCGACTATATCGAAACGCGGCTCGAATTTCCGCAGGAGATGCCGCCGCTGTTCCAGATGATCGCGAAAAAAGTAATGCCGGCGGCGGAAGCGGAGGGCTACCGGCTGGTGGAAGGCCTGAC
>CAZEKN010000172.1:0-5682 GCA_964512755.1 uncultured Desulfatibacillum sp.
GGGGAGGGCAACCGGAAGGCCGATTTCGGCAGGAAAAATTCGTTTGGATTTTTTACGCCAGATGATATGATCGCCCAAAATTATCGCTGCCGAACGGCATTGGCGGGCACCATTCTGAATCTGTGTTCGATACGTGGCGGCACGTGAAACCGAAAGGCTTCTCCATTTCGATTCGAACGGTTCTGGTGGCCTGGATGCTGGCCGTCGCTCTGGTGCCGGCCGTCCTCATCGGCGCCATCGGTGTTTACAGCATCAATAAGAGCGTGCGCAGCGAGGCCCAGTCGCGGGTCAACCAAGACCTCGAAATCGTGGTCACGAGCTACCGCGAGCAACTCGCCCGCCTGGCCTACTCGCTGGAGACATCATCGAGCCGGGTCAGCCTGGCTGCCGACGCCCCCGCCGAAATCCTTTCCGCCATCCGACGCGAGCTGGATCTCACGGTCCTCAACCTCTGCGACGCCGAGGGCCGACCGATTGCCGGCAGCCACCCGGACACGGTGCAGCAGATCCCGCTCAGCCGCGATCCGGTTCTGCGCAAAGCGTTGGAGGGAAGATCGGCCTGGGGCACCGTACTGCTGGATCCGGATCGGCTCCTCATGGAGGGCGGTCCGGCGCTGCAAAACGCAGTCCCGATCTACAACGGCGAAAAGGGCGCGGAACCGATCAGCCGTGCGGCGCTGCTGTGGTGGATCGCCTGCCCGATCGTTGAGCCCAGCGGGCGGGTGAAAGCCCTTCTGTACGGCGGCCGGGTGCTGAATTTCAACTACGAGCTGGTGGACAAGCTGCGCGACGCGGTTTTCAGTGAGATGGACTACAAGGGGAAGCCGCGCGGCACCGTGACCATATTCAAAAACGAGGTGCGGGTCGCCACCAACGTACTGACCCATGACGGCGCCCGGGCCATCGGGACCAAGGTTTCAGAGGCCGTGCGGCCCACCGTCCTCGTGCAGGGGATGAACTATACCGGCGAGGCCCTGGTGGTGGATGCATGGTATCTGAGCGCATACACGCCGCTGCGCGACCCTTCGGGAAAGACCATCGGCATGATCTACGTCGGCCTTCTGCGGGCACCTTACGACGACATGCGCGACGGATTCATCGCCAGATTCCTGCTGCCCGTCGGCATGGTCGGGCTGCTGGCCGTCTGGGCCGCCCTATATATCGTCAACCGGATCACCTCGCCCGTGCGTGCATTGAGCCAATCCGCCTCGCGACTGGCCAGAGGCGATTGGGAACACCAGATCACGATTCCGCACACCTATCAGGAACTCGAAAACCTGGCCGGAGCCTACTCCGACATGCGGACGGCCATCCAGAAACGGGACCAAGAGCTGCGGGCCCGCAACGAAGAGTTGAGCCTTATCAACAAAAAAATCGAACAATCCAACCGCAATTACATGCAGACATTGGGTTTCGTGACCCACGAGTTGAAGGCTCCCCTGGCGGCCATCCAGATGCTGATCGGAACGATGGTAGACGGCTATCTTGGAACCGTCTCACCCCAGGTGTCGGATTTCTTCAACCGAATCCAGCGCAACTGCGAGGAACTCCAGGACATGGTGCGGGACTACCTGGATCTTTCACGCTTGGAACGCGGTGAACTGGTTGCGAACAAATCCCTCATCGATTTGTCCAAGACCGTGGTGGAGATGACGGTGGATCAAACGGCGGTGTTTTTCCGTTCCAGGAGAATCAACGTCGAGGTCGACTGCCCGAGCGAGCTGCCCGTGGTCGCCGACCCGAGCCTTCTGCGGATCGCGCTCAACAATTTTCTTACGAATGCCGCCAAATACGGCCGCGAAGGCGGCCGGGCGACCGTAACCGTCAAGGTGGAAGACGATCGTGTCACCCTGAGCGTCTGGAACGAGGGCGAGGGCTTCCCGACCGCCGTCGCGGAGCATCTCTTCGAAAAGTTCTTTCGGGTCAGGGATTCAAGCACGCACGCCAAACGCGGAAGCGGTATCGGGCTTTTCACGGTGAAGAACATCGCGGAGCTTCACGATGGACGGGCCTGGGCCGAATCCGAACCCGGCGCCTGGGCCGCCTTCCACCTGAGCTTCCCGATCGGCAGTCCTACCGCAGTCTAGACCAGTGCCCCCACGCTCCTTGCGCCCTTGACAGAACTACATGTCGATTTTTTTCAACAAACGGAGGAGCCGATGGCTGCGACTCGCTTCGGCCGCGCCGGGGTATGAATATTATTTCTCCTAAAACTAAATTTCTTTTCCGTGCCGCCAACGTATTTTAGGGCGTGCCAAATTTATCAGATTAATATTATTGCCTTTTATTTTTTCTTAGAGGCCAGCACAAATTTTGCAATACGAAAATCTTCAAGAAACTGAAACACCTTCGGAGGATTAATCGCGGCAAGAACTCAAATGTTGCCCGGGGAACCAGGGAGGTCGTTCATGTCATCAAAGTTTCAAATTGTTGCAAGTGTCGAGAATAATGCATTGCATCTGCAGATGTTGGGGGAATTTGATGGCAGTGCGGCATGTGACCTGATTAAAAGGCTCGAGGAGGGACGTTCAACTGCATCTCGGGTATATGTGGATACCACCCGCCTTCAAAGCGTTCATCCGTTCGGTAAAACCGTCTTTGAAAACCGGATCGGACGATTATCCAAGACCACGCCGGGGCTTTCATTCATCGGGAAAAACAAACACTATTTTCAATCCTGAATCGGAAGGATTCGGACCGGCGCTCGCGAACTCCATATCGCTCTGTCACGTAAGCGGGCCGAGCCGGAGGAATTAAGCGGTCGAGAGGATTTCACGAATTTTCTGCTGGAGCTGTTCGATGTTGAACGGCTTTTGGATAAAGCCCTGGCAGCCGCGTTTGAGAATGTCCAGCGCCTGGCCGTTCAGGCTGTAGCCGCTCGATAGCAGCACCGGCGTCTCGGGGCTGAGAGCGTGCAGCCGATCGAAGACGACGCCCCCGCCGATGCCCGGCATGATCATGTCGAGGATGACCAGATCGATCTCGGGCTGCTGCTGTTCAAACAGGCTCATCGCCTCGGCGCCGGATTGCGCCACCATCACCCGATACCCCAACCGTTCCAGCATCTGGCTTCCGATTTCCGCCACGATCCCCTCATCTTCCACCAGCAAAATGGTGTAAACGGTTTTGTCGGCATGTCTCCGAATCGGTGCCGGCCGGGATACGGGCGCCTCCTCACCGGCCGCAGGCAGATAGATCCGAAAAATGGAGCCATAGCCCGGCTGGCTCTGGACCGTTATAAACCCACGATGGCTTTTGATGATGCCGAAGGCGGAGGAGAGCCCCAGTCCCGTAGCCTGGCCGGCAACCTTGGTGGTGAAAAAGGGTTCGAAGATGCGTGTCTGGACGGCGGCGTCCATGCCGATGCCGGTGTCGACGATGGCGATGCAGGCGTAGCGCCCGGCGGGGGCGTCCGGCGGTTTTTGAGCATCGTGCGGGTCGACGACGGCATTGGTGGTCGTCAGGCGCAATTCCCCGCCGTTCGGCATGGCCTGCCAGGCGTTGACGAACATGCCCAGCAAGACCTGCTCGATCTGGCTCTGGTCGGCCTCCACCGGCCAGAGGTCCCTCTGAAGATGGGTGTGGATCGTGATTTCCTTCTTGGAGCGTCCGAACATGTCGGCGGTTTTGGCCAGCACCTGATTGAGGTCGGTGATCCGAGCCTCATATTTTCCGCCGCGCGCAAACCC
The DNA here is from genome assembly GCA_964512755.1 of uncultured Desulfatibacillum sp. Classification (GTDB taxonomy): domain Bacteria; phylum Desulfobacterota; class Desulfobacteria; order Desulfobacterales; family SpSt-501; genus SpSt-501. The sequence continues at coordinate 3,690 of CAZEKN010000172.1, forward strand.
GACGATCTGGCGGGTGAGTTCGGAGGCACGCTGCACTGCGGTTTCGATGTTCTTCAGGTAGGTGGTGTCGCGATGGTGCGGCTCCTTGTTGAGCAGCAACAGGGATATGTTGCCCTGAATGGCCATCAGCAGGTTGTTGAAGTCGTGCGCGATACCGCCGGCCAGGGTGCCGATGGCCTCCATTTTCTGGGCCTGCTGAACCTGGGCCGCCATCAGCTGCCGCTCTTTTTCAGCTTGGCGTCGATCCGTGATGTTCTCTATGATCCCAAGCCAATAACGGACGGTGCCGCCCACATCGCGCAAAACAGTGGCGCGCACCATCGCCCAGACGGATTCGCCCTCCCGCGTCACGTATCGTTTTTCTTGACGATAGGAGGAGGTTTTGCCCTGGCAAACATCCTCGCAGAGGCGTCCGGTTTCTGCGCGGTCATCGGGGTGCGTAACCTCCAAATTTGACAGCGTGAGCGCCGCTTCCCGGGTATAGCCCAACATGTCCAAGAAGGCCTGGTTCACCTCAACGAACTGGCCAGCGGAATCGGCGATGGAGATGCCCAACGGGGCATTCTCGAAAAGGGCCTGCAACAATTGCTGACGCTGGTTGAAATCCATGAAATCACCCGAGATTGGGCAGTGGCGTATGGTTCACGCCGATGCCCATCAGTTTTTTTTGACGATAAACCGGTCGTCCCCGCCGTCTTGCAGAAAGACCCGATCGAAGCGCTTGACAGCGGCTTGTTCGTACCACTGCAGGCCGGCCCGACGGCATGGCGCGCAGGCCTTCCGGGGAATGTGGACTGCCAGGATATGGGGGCCGCGGTCGGAGACGGAGTCGATCCGCAGCGCGCCGCCGCACGCCTCGCAGGCCGTCACCTCCTCCTGCTGAGACTCGGAAAACCCGTCGGTGTCGTAGTAGATGCGGCGGGTGCGGCGGTGGCTGTCCCTTTTTTCCAGCATTTTTTCGCGCAGCTGACCGCGCCCCTGCCAGCAGGATAGAATGAGGTCGGTGACATTCTTGACCGCATCCGTCACGGCTTCGGTCTGGCGGATCTGGCGGCGGTCGTAATCCGGCTCGCGGACGTTGCTGTAGTCCAGGCCGGCCATGGCGAGCACGATCCCCAGGTTGACATAGGGCAGGGCGCCCTCGATGGAGTAGCCCCCCTCCAACACGGCGATGTCGGCGTTCAGCAGGGCGGTCAGCTCCGCATAGCCCTGAGCCGAGAAATTCATGTTGGTGATGGGGTCCGTGTAGTGGTTGTCCTGGCCGGCCGAATTGACGATCAGCTGCGGTTTGAAGTCCTCCAGAATCGGCCGAACGGCGTTGCGGATGACGTGCAAAAAGCCTTCTTCGCTGGTATGGGGCGGCAGAGGGATATTGAGGGTGTATCCCACCGCATTCGGTCCGCCCAGCTCATTGGGAAACCCGCTGCCGGGATAAAGCGTCCGGCCGTCCTGGTGCATGGAAATGAACAGGGTGTTGGGGTCGTGCCAGTAAATGTCCTGGGTGCCGTCGCCGTGGTGGCAGTCGGTGTCGACGATGGCCACGCGGTCGACGCCGTATTTGCGGCGCAGAAATTCGATCATGACGGCTTCGATGTTGATGTTGCAGAAACCGCGCGATCCATGAGCGACCCGCATCGCATGGTGGCCCGGGGGCCGCACCAGTGCAAACCCTTTGTCGACCCGCCGTTCGAGCACTTCCATGCCGATGGTCTTGGCCCCTCCGGCGCTGATGAAATGGGATTCGGTCGCGATGCTCCAGGCGTCGGGAACGCAGAAATGGACGCGCTGAATGTCGGCGAGAACCACTGGGTCCGGCTTGAGTTCGACGACGCCTTCAATGTCGAACAGGCCCTCTTCGAGGATCTGGTCCTGGGTGTAGAGCAGCCGTTCCTCCCGTTCGGGATGGCTCGGGCTGATGGCCCAGTCGTAAGCCGGGAAGAAGACAAGACCCACTTTATTTTTTGCTCGTAGCATTCAGACTCCAATCGGGCAG
>CAZEKN010000173.1:0-5647 GCA_964512755.1 uncultured Desulfatibacillum sp.
AGGCCGTCCGGCACGACTATCACAACCCCTCCAGCCAGCACCGGGCCGGCGAGGAGGCCGCGACTGTTTTGGAAAAGGCCCGTGAGCAGGTGGCCAAGCTGATCAATGCGGATGCGCCGAAAGAAATCGTCTTCACTTCCGGCGGCACGGAGGCCGACAACCACGCCATCAAGGGCGTGGCGATGGCCAACGCCGACCGCGGCAAGCACATCGTCACCACCAACATTGAACACAACGCCGTCATCCGCAGCCTGCGCCGGCTGAAATCCGACGGCTTTACGGTAACCAGCCTTTCGGTGGACGAGCAGGGCCGGGTTCGGCCGCAGGACGTGGCCGACGCCATCACCCCCGAGACCATCTTGATCTCCGTCATGCACAGCAACAATGAGACCGGCACGCTCCAGCCCGTGGAGGAAATCGCCGCGATCGCCCGCGCGAAGAAGATCCTGTTCCACACGGACGCTGTGGATTCGGTCGGCATCATGCCGTTCGACGTCAAGAAGGTCGGCGCCGACCTGGTGAGCTTCGCATCCAACACCTTCTACGGCCCGACCGGCGTCGGGGGGCTTTACATCCGGCGCGGCGTCAAGATTTTTCCGATCCTGGACGGCGGGGTACAGGAAAACAACAAACGCGCCGGCACCGAGAACCTGATCGGCATCATTGGGATGGGCCAGGCGGCGGAGATCGCCGCACGCGACATCGACCGGCGCCATGCCTATTTGAAAGGATTGAAGGACCTTTTTCTGCGCGAGCTGCCGAATTACCTCGACGAAGTGATCATCAACACCCATCCGGTGCACAGCCTGCCGCATCTGGTCTCGACCTCAATCCGGTACATCGAGGGCGAAAGCGTCATGCTCATGCTGGACGACGAGGGGATCGGGGTTTCCACGCGCTCGGCGTGTGCGACCGGTTCCCTGCGCGCCTCCCATGTGCTGCTGTCCATCGGCCTGAGCCACGCCGACGCCCAGGGGACACTGGTGATCGCCTTCGGCATCGACAACACCGAGGACGACGTCCTTCACTTCCTGAAGTCCCTTAGGCAGGTCGTGACCACGCTGCGTGAAATTTCCCCGCTCTATAAAAAGGTTGCCGGCTGAGCGCTATAGTGGAGCACCCCAGGAAGATAAGGCATGTCTAAAAGCGTCTTTGACCAAGTGGCGCGCGATTACGAGCGCATCCACGACCGCAGCCTGCCTCCGGGGGTTCACAGCGCCGATTTCATCCACCAGCGCGCCGCCTGCGTCAGTCGTTGGATTTCAGAGCGCTACGCCGACAGTGAGTTTTGTTATCTGGATTTCGGGTGCGGGAACGGCCGCATGCTCAAATCCCTGCTGGGGTTCGGCTCATTGCGACCGCTGGTGGAAACGGGCCGACTAAGGCTTTTCGGCTTTGACACATCGGTGGAATCCATCAACGAGGCCAGGGACCTGGCGGGTGGTGATCCCGTCTGTCTGGTGAGCGATTGGATGGATCTGCCCGCCGGCCTGCGGTTCGACTTCGTGATCAGCTGCCATGTCTTCCATCACATCCCTCCCGACGCTCGGCCGGCGACGGCTCACGCCCTGCGGGATCGGATGAAACCCGCATCCAGGCTGGTGATCTGGGAGCACAATCCGTTCAACCCCGTCACCCGCCTGCTCGTCAGGATGTGCCCCTTCGACGGCGACGCGCGCCTGTTGACACTGAACCGGACGAACGCGTTGTTTCGAAAGAGCGCTTTCCGCCCGGTTCAGCATGCCTATGTGAACATCTTCCCACCGCGGTGGCTGCGGTTCAGCGTTTGGGCCGGGATTGAAGAAAAACTGCTCGGACTTCCGGTCGGCGCGCAATACTGGGCGATGTTTGAACGACATGCATAGCGTTCGGACGGCTTGGATGGCGTATGCGGGCGAGGGGCTGCCCACGCGGCTGCATGTCGTGGTGCGTGCCCTGACCTGTCCGTTCCAGCCGCTCATGGACCGGTTTCCGATGACCGGGGCGTTGCTGGACGTGGGCTGCGGCCACGGACTGCTCATCAACCTGCTGTCGCGGGATCCATCGCACCGCGGCTTGAAGATCCACGGAATCGATCATGATTCGGCCAAGATCGAAACCGCCCGACGGACCGCCTCCCCGGGTGTTGATTTCTCCACCGCGGACCTGGGACTTTTCCCGGAGTCGGTTTTTGATGCCGTCTCCATTGTCGATGTGCTGTACACGGTGCGCAAAGACGCCTGGAGCGGGATCCTTAAGGGCTGTTCACGCGTTCTGCGCTCGGGCGGACGGCTGATCGTCAAGGAAGTCGTCGATCGGCCGTGCTGGAAGTACTGGGCGATCATGGCCCAGGAAGCGCTTTCCGTCCGGGTGTTCGGGATCACCCAAGGCGACCGGCCGCATTTCGAATCCCCCGACGGTTATCGGCAGGCGATCGTCGCGGCCGGATTCTCCGTCATCGAAGAGCGGCCGCTGCCGACCGCCACCTGGATCAGCCACTATCTCTTCGTCGGGCGAAAAATCTGACTACATCAAGCTGCTAAAGCTGATCAAACGGATGCCGCGGGCGGCGATCTCCGACCGAATCAAGGTGTTCGTAAGAGCCCGGAGTTCCTGCTCGTGGTGGTAGTTCCAGCGTTGCAGATCCGGTTCATCCGGTGCGAACCCCGGATGACACATCAGCTCATAGGTCCGCCCCGGCCGGAGCGTCCGGAGCAACCGGTGTAAGCGGGTTTGAGTCAGCCGTCCTCCCTCCGTGAATCCTAAAAATCGCAGCCGTTCGCGTCCGGCCGTGCGGGCTCCCGAAAAGCGGGCCATCGTCCAACTCGTCCGCAGGGTCAGAGCGCCGGCCCAGCGGAACACCGCGTGACCGCTCAGCGGCCAATCGATGCGCGGTTCCTCGACCGGCACGCGCACGAAGGGAATGCGATAGCGCTCCGAGAACCGCAAAACCAGCTGGGCCATCCCGGGAAGGGCGTGCACATGCTGGTGGCTGTCCAGGTGGGTCGGCCGCAGCCCATGATCCAGAACGCATTCGATTTGAGCGGAAAGCTCCGCCTGAATATCCGCCATCCGAATGGCTCCGGTCAGGCAGCGCCGCAGAAAGACGCCGGCGCTCGGAGGCAGGCGGCCGTCGTCGCCGGCCAGGGAAGACGTTCTTTGCAGCAGGGATTTCTCGGCCACCAGGGTCAGGTGGACGCCCACATCCAGTTCGGGCGCCCGGCGGCAGCACTGCACGGCATGATCGAAGGCGCGGCCTGCCGCCATCAGCGAGGCGGCGGTGACAATCCCGGAACGGTGGGCCAGGATGATTCCCTCGTTCACCCGCTCGGATACTCCCAGATCGTCCGCGTTGACGATCAGCCGGACGGCTGGGGCGCCGGGTCCGCCGATGGTCAGCTCGTCGACCGGGTTAGCGCCTAAGGATGTCATCCGGTATGCGGCTGCGTTTGCCGAATCCCTTGGTTTCGCAGACGATGAAACGGGGCCGGTGCCGCACCTCGACAATGATGCGGCCGATGTACTCGCCGAGAACGCCGAGATAGACGAACAGCAGAAAGAAAAGCAGTGCTATAACCATCAGGGTCGAGGCCCAGCCGGGAACGAGTCCGCGGCCGAAGATTTTTCCGAAAAAGGCATAGAAGAGGCTGAGAAGCGAAATCAGGCTGCCGATCAGTCCAATGAAAATGCCGATCCGCAGGGGCGTGATTGAAAATGAGCTCACCCCGTTCCAGGCGAGGCGGACCATCTTTTTTAGGCTGTATTGGGATTGGCCGCACGCCCGTTCGCCGGCCTGGTAGGGGATGACGCAGGACGAAAAGCCGATCCACTCGGTGAGTCCGCGCAGGAACAACCCTTCCTCTCGCAGCCGCAACAGCTCGTTCAGCGCCCCGCGGTCGAGCAGCCGGAAGTCCGCCAGGCCGGGTTGCAAATTAACGCCGCTGAGAACCGAAAAAAGCCGATAGAAGACGCGCGACGTCCAGCGCTTGAACCATCCGATCTGGCAGTCATCCTGCCGCATGGTCTTTACCACCTGAAAACCCGCCTGCCAGCGTTCCAGCATGGTCGGGATCATTTCCACCGGGTGCTGCAGGTCGCAATCCATCATGATCACGGCATCGCCCTCGGCGGCCTCCAAGCCGGCGAGCAGCGCATACTGGTGGCCGAAATTGCGCGACAACCGCACGCCCCGGACGTTGGCATCCGCCGCGGCCAGCGTGCAGATGGCGGACCAGGAGCCGTCCCGGCTGCCGTCATCGGCGAAAATCAATTCCCAGTTGCGTGCGCCTGCTTTCGGCAGCACCTCGGCGATTTTCTGGTAGATCAAGGGGATGTTGGGCGCTTCATTGAATGCGGGGACGATCACACTGACCAGCCGGTCGGTGTCGACAGGGGTCTCCCGCTGCGAAAGCTCTATGCCGGAGAGAGGGTCCATCGTTATACCCCGAACGTCCGAATCCATGATCGGCATCAGCCGGCCCAGTAGTGGTTCACGAAGCAGATGATATTGAGCGCCAGCAGCAGAGTCGAGCTGAAAAGCCAAGCGCTGCGGCCGACCACCGAACGGATATCGGCCGCAATAAAGTAAATCGGAAACAGCACCATGGAATACCGGGCGATGCCGAGTCCGGTCCCGCTGCTCAACGCGACGGCCAGCGACACCAGCATATACCAGCCGTAAGAGAGCCTGAATTTTCTCAAAGCGAGAACTCCCATGAAAACGGCCGCCACCACAAACGCCGCGTCGTAGGCCGTCGTGACCAAGTTGGGGTTGCTGCGAATCGCAACATCCGTGAGATCGAACCGGAAGTCCCTTCCGTAGAGTCTCTGGATCCGGAGATAGAGAAAAAAGTCATCGAAGGCGATCCAATGGAAAACGAAAAAAGCCAACGCTCCGGCCGGGGCCAGCGCCAGAGGCCAGGCCCGGCGAGTCCACAGCGAACGCCAGCTGTTCGCCTGCACGAACTCGACCAGCAAGGGCACGAAAAGGAATACGCCGGCGATGCGGGTGGCCGAGGCTAAGGCCGCGCAGAGGCTCGCTAGAAAAAAATTGCGCCGCAAGGCCAGGAAAACCATGGACAGAGAAAGAAACAGAAAAAGCGATTCGGAATAAACGGCATTCAGAAAAAAGGCCGCGGGATAAACCAGCAGGAAGAGGGGCGGCAGGAGGGGGTCGATTTCGGGGTGGAACTCTTGAGTCAGACGGGTCAGCACCCACACGGATAACATCAGGAAGATGCTGCTGACCATCCATCCCGCCAATACCAGGTTGCCGTTCGTCAGGGGACCGGCGATCCTTACCAGCAGCGGATAAAGCGGGAAGAAGACGACGTTGGAGATGTCCATTTCGCCGCGTCGGTCGTAACCCTCCTGCGCAATCGTGAGATACCAGTATGCATCCCAGCGATTATGCAGGTCGACGATGTCCCAGCTTTGTTGAACCGGTCGGACGCTTTTTTCGGATATCCAGTCGAAGGCGGTGTCCGGAGCAAGATTTAGACGGTTAAATGCCGTCAGGGCAAATAGGTTAGCGATCAGCAGCCACGCTGCCGTCATCGCCAGCGCGCGCCGCGCCGGCGGATCGAACCAGGCTGAAAAGCTCCGCCATGTTGCACCTACCGCATCCAGAAAAGCAGCCATACTCTACTGATAGACAACCTCGCGCACA
>CAZEKN010000174.1:0-5644 GCA_964512755.1 uncultured Desulfatibacillum sp.
TTTTGGGCGGCGGGATGCGCCAAGCAGGTGTCCTGGCCGCAGCCGGCATCGTGGCCCTCAACGAAATGGTGGACCGCCTGGTCGAAGACCACGCCAACGCCCACAGGCTCGCCGTAGGCCTGGCCGGCATCCCCGGCCTACAGCTCGACCCTGAGCGGTATGTAACGAACATTGTCTACTTCGACGTGATCAAACCGGGCCTGAACGCGGCGGACTTGGTTGCCGCCTTGCAGAAGGAAGGCGTGCGCATGCTCGCTTCCGGGGCACACACGCTGCGCGCCGTATCGCATTACGAGGTGACGGCCGCAGATATCGACTGCGCCCTTAATGCCATGGCAAAGATCATGAAGTAATGCTTCATAGATGGCGGGCCGGCAACCGGCCCGCCCCGGATAAGGTCCCTCGCGCCGTGGTTTTGGCTCCGGATCATGGCTTAAGGCGCCATTTTCAACACTCTGTTAATGTTTGAAGCTGCGCTGGCCCGTGAACACCATGGCGACATCAGCCTCGTTGCAAGCTTCGATGACCTGGTAGTCGTTCTCGGAACCGCCGGGCTGGATCACGGAACGGATTCCCTCGCGAATGCCGACATCGACCCCGTCGCGGAACGGGAAGAAGGCATCGCTCACCATGGCCGCGCCGATCAGACCGCCCTTTTCCTTGACCACGCGCGCATCAATTTCTGCCCTCTTGTCGACGTCCCGCAGGTCGTTGTAAGCAATCCCGTGGGCCTCGAAGCAGTAGCGGTCGGCAAGCTTGCGGTAGGCCTTGTCGCGCGCGATCTCGGCCACCCCCACCCGGTCCTGCTCGCCGGTGCCGATGCCCACCGTCACCTGGTCTTTCACGTAAATCACCGAGTTTGACGTCACGCCGGCTTCGACGAACCAGCCGAACAGCAGGTCCTCGTATTCCTTCGGCAGGGGGTCCCGTTTGGCTCGATAGGCCCTGCCCTTGTATTCGCACTCGGCGATCTTCAGGTCCGCCGCGCTGCGCGTCACCGGCACGAAGGACCACTGCACGATCTGGCCGCCGTCGATCAAACTCTTGAACTCGACGAAAGGCTGTCCGACAAAGCCCTGCAGCCGGGCCATGTTGGCGATGCGCATCACCCGCAGGCTCTTCTTGCGCGCGAAGATGTCCATCACGCCTTCCTCGAAGTCCGGTGCAACCACCACTTCGGCATACTGCTTGGCGATCGCTTCGGCGGTGGCCCTGTCCACGGGACGGTTGCAGGCAATACACCCTCCGAAGGCCGCGACGCGATCAGCCAGGTTTGCCTTCACATAGGCATCCGGGAGCGTTTCGGACCGCGCCACCCCGCAGGGGTTGTTGTGCTTGACGATCACCACGGTCGGCCGGTCGGTGAAATACCGCAGAATGTTAAGGGAATTGTCGGCATCCGTGATGTTGGTCTTACCGGGGTGTTTGCCGGACTGCAGCAGCTCCGTCTCCGAGGCCAGGTACCTGCCGGGTTGAATGTTTTCAACCTGCCCGAGAATGAGGTTGCCGTTGACCAGTTTATAAAGGGCGGCTTCCTGGCCGGGATTTTCGCCGTAACGCAGACCTTTTTCGACACCGTCGATGATCCAACTGGCCTTATCGTAAATCAGAGTCTGCCGGCGGGCCCCGTCCACAAAGATTACTTCCATGCGGGGCGGGAAGTGATCGTCCATGATGGTGCGGTACATTTTCTTCAGATCTTGGGGCATGGCGGTCTCCTAATTCCAATGAAAAATTAATCCGACAGCATCTACGGAACCAACCGGCTAACAATCAATGGGACCAACGGGCAACCTTGCAGAACCGGCACTTCCCTTCCCTTTGTTTCTTGCCTGAAAATCCTGTTAGTCCTGTCCTGTCACACGGTTCTAGTGGCGGTAGCACCCGCTGACATCGGAAGCGGACAGCCGGCCGAGGTAATCGGCGATAGCGCGGTCATATTCGGCGGTATGCGCAAATGCCTTCTGCGCCAGGTGGAAGCGCTGTTCGAGCGCCATCCTGCCGGAGTTGGCTTTGAGCCCATCGAGGATCATGGGGTAGTCGGCCGGGTCCACCACCGAAGCGACGCGAATAAAATTCTTGGCCGAAGCCCGAATCATGCATGGGCCTCCGATGTCGATGTTGCCTCGTGCCTGCTCCGGTGTGACCACGGCTCGGGCGATGGTCTCCCTGAAGGGATAGAGGTTGACCACCACCATGTCGATGGGCACGCTTTGGGTGCGCTGAAGGTCGGCCCGGTGCGCTTCGTTGTAAGTCTCCGTCAAAAGCCCCAGATAGATTTTGAAGTCCAGCGTCTTGACCAACCCGCCCTGGGTTTCAGGCTGGCCCGTGTAGTTCGATACCTGGGTGAGCGTACGCCGGGCATCGGCACCCAAGATTTTTTCCAGCTGTGAAAACGTTCCGCCGGTCGAAAAAATTCGCAAATTCGGGTTCAGTCGCACCAGTTCCGGAACAAACCGGTCAAGCCCCCGCTTGTCCGAAACGCTCACCAGCACATGCCGGATCTGCACCTGGTCGTCAATCCGGTCCACCACATTGATGGTCATAGCCGCCACCTCTTGTTATTCGTCTGAATTCATGAGCTTTTCGAAGAGCTGTCTATCCGACGCCGGACGTGGAATTCGTCCAGAACTTCTATATCACTTGCTCAGCCGGTTCAACCCCAAAAAAGGCTTTCCCGCAAGGGCTTCCTTTTTCCAGGCTAAACTTTTCGAGGCATTCAACCGATGACATCCATAGCACCAATTCGATTTGACTCGGAAATGATGTTCCGCAAGGCACCAACCCCGTGAAAAACAGATCCTACATACCGGTCAGAAGTTCTCAAATCAGATACTACCGTCGGGTGCCTCTGTATTCTGAGACGGCGCCTGACATTTTTCACTTGTACAAGCCGACCGGCATGGAGATCAGCGAAATCCGCGCCGACGAGGGGATGCGGCCGCGTCTTTACATCCAGCAGTCCGACCGCATAGAGGCGATTCGAGAAGTCCACAGGGGTTTCAACCAGGATATCGCCCGTAGCATCGAGACCGGTGACGTCTCTGCCGTCAAATCGACGCTTTGCGGTTTGGTGGCCGAGACCCTGGCAGAGCCTAGGGCCGGAATGCTGCAGTCGCTGCCCGGCACCATGGATATCCTGGTCAGTGGATATTCCAAGCAGCCCTCCATTCTGCGCACCTTCGCCACGATTTCCAACAAGGACTACTCAACCGTTATCCATTCCGTCAACGTCATGGCATTGACGTTGAGCTATGCGTTTTTCACCGGACTTTCCTTGCGCGACACCAAGCGCCTGGGGCTGGCGGCTCTGCTGCACGACGTCGGCAAGACGGGGATTCCCTCTGAAATTCTCTCCGCTCCCCGCAAGCTGACGGCCGAGGAGTTCGAGATCATCAAATCGCATCCGGTTATCGGCAGCCAGTTGATCCGCGGAATCAACCGGCTCGGCGACGATATCGCCTTGGGTGCGCTCGAACACCATGAAAAGCTGGACGGCAGCGGCTACCCCTTGGGGACCACGAAAATATCGTTCAGCGGTCAGGTGATCGGCATCGTCGACTGCTACGAAGCCTTGACGAACGAAGACCGCCCCTACCGGCGGGCCAGAGATCCGATGGACACTCTGAAACTGCTTAAAGACGATGTGGAAGCCGGAAAATTCAGCCGTCGCGTCTTTGAGAAATTCTGCTATAGTCTGATATAAGAACCCTCGACTTCGAGTTTCGCAAAGCCGCATGATTCGCAAGATCCTCAGAAAGGCCTCCCCATCCCGGCAAGTCCACCCGGACCAACGCCAAGTCGTGAACCCGCCCGTATATCCCTCTGCGGCAAGGGCATGTTGACATAACCGCTCATATTTCTTAAAATTACCGATAACTATTGAATATTTTTTTAAGAACCGTCACTTAAGCGCTGTGGCTTCGCTGCTCGGCGTCATCATCATCCGCTTCCGCGTGGAGATGCGCTTCACAGAGCGGTGGGTTTCTTTCTCCCGCGATGGGATTATCTATGTACAATGCCTATTTCGGATTCCGCGAGAAGCCCTTCAAACTGGTGCCGAATCCGGAATACCTCTTTCTCAGCAGGAGCCACGAAGAGGCCCTGGCGCACTTGAACTATGCCATCTCGCAGGGGGACGGATTTGTTGAAATCACCGGCGAGGTGGGTACCGGCAAGACCACCCTGTGCCGGGCCTTTCTGGAAAGCCTGGATGACCGGACCGTCGCCGCCTACATCTTCAACCCGAAACTGGGGCCGAAGCAGCTCATGCGAAGCATCAGCGATGAATTCGGCGTCCAATACAGGAGCGACGACACCAAGGACCTGATCGATAAGCTCAACCATTTTCTGCTTCAGAAAAAACATGAACGCAAAAAAGTCATCATCGTGATCGACGAGGCCCAGAACCTGAGCAAGACCGTACTCGAACAGCTGCGGCTGCTGTCCAACCTGGAAACCAATAAGGAAAAGCTGCTTCAGATCATCCTGGTCGGACAGCCGGAGCTGGCCGCGATGCTCGATTCGCACGACCTGCGCCAGATCGGCCAACGCATTTCGCTGCGCTACCAGATCTCACCGCTGAGCTTGAAGGAAACCCAGGAATACATTCAGTACCGCCTCAACATCGCTTCCCAGAAACGGTTGCCGCTCTTCGATCCCGCCGCCATCCGGCTGATCTACGCCTATTCCAAAGGCATCCCCCGCGTGATTAACATCGCCTGCGATCGGGCGTTGATCGCGGCTTTCGGCACCCATCAGCGCAAGGTGACCCGACGGATCGCCAAGACGGCCCTCTCCGAGATGGCGCACCGGGGCCGCGTGTCCGCCATCAACCTGATGGATGGTCGCCGGGCCTTGGCGCTATTCGTGCTGATCTGTGCGGTGACCGCGGCCTTTCTCTACCGCAAGCCGCTGAGCGATGCATTCCAGAACCGTTTCTTCACGCCGCCGGCCGTAAACCCTTCCGGATCGAGCGCCGATGATTCAACCGTCGGGGCCGCCTCGCCGCCTTTGCAACATTCCGGTATCGGAGCCGAAGCCGGCGACGACCCGGGCGCGCCGCCGGAGCGGGCGCTTTCCGTTCGACCCGAGCAGGCCGCCGGCCCCACTGCGATGAGTCCCCGCTTGTCCGACCTTTTAAAGCAGATGGACGGGCGCGTTTCGCGGCGGACCGCCTTCCGGGATACGCTGGATGCCTGGGGAGCGGCGGCCGAGTCGAAGCCGTACCTGGAAAGCATTGAAGACGATTCGACCTTTTTCAACTTGTCGGCCAAGGCAGCCGGGTTCTTCGTTCAGCGCATCGAAGCGAACTTGGAGGTACTGCGCAACCTCAACATGCCCGCCATCCTCGAATTTCGAATCGAAGCGAAACGGCCGCCCGGGTATCTGGTCCTTTCCGGTTTCAGCGGAGAACGCATCTGGTTGAAGGCAACGGGGCAATCGCCCGTAGCCGTCGCTGCCGGTGAAATCGATCGGAGCTGGAGCGGCGTCGCATACATTCTCTGGAAAAATTTTCTTTCGGTGGAAGGGACGATCCCCGGCAACGCGCCGCCGGATTCGGTCGTGGCATTGAAGATGTTGCTGCGCGAGATCGGGAACAGGAACCTGGCCCTCAGCCGTGAATACGACTCAGCCACCCAGA
>CAZEKN010000175.1:0-5608 GCA_964512755.1 uncultured Desulfatibacillum sp.
AATCGTTCAAGAGCATGGGCACCCACACGCTGATCAAGCAGGGGGCCAAACTGGTCGAAAACGCCCAGGACATCATCTGTGAACTGGGCCAGTTTCTGGTGAACCCACCGTCCGTTGCCGCCGCATCGGGCGACGCGTCCCGAATCGCGAAACACGATGGGCTCACCGCCGAGGAGTCGCAGGTCTTCCAGGCGCTGGGGCCGTACCCGCTCCACATCGACGAACTGGTGCGCCGGCTGGCGATCGACGCCGGGCGTTTGTCCGCCATCCTCCTGAACCTGGAGCTCAAAGGCGCGGCGCTGCAGCTGCCCGGAAAGTTGTTTCAAGCGACCGAAGACAACGGGTCGTAACCCGATAGTACCTCAAGCGGGATAGGCTTCTAAAAAGCAATAAAATCGGCAATGGCTTCGTTACAAGGCCAAGATCAAGGCGCGCGAGTCTTGCGGAGCGAGGCGTACTCCCCGTACGCCGCAGCGACTGCGAGACGAGCGCAACGCAGAGATTGGCCTTGCAACGAAGCCATCTCAGGGGTGTGAGTGGGTATGTCAAAACCGTTGGTCATCGTAGAATCGCCGGCCAAAGTCCGGACGATCAAGAAATATCTTGGAAACGCCTACAACGTGGCCGCCACCGTCGGCCACATCCGGGACTTGCCGCAGCGCGAGATGGGGATCGACGTGGACGACGGGTTCACTCCGGAATACACCACTATCCCCGGCAAGCAGGCGGTGATTCAGGCACTGAAGAAAGCCGCCGGGGCGGCCGAGGACATCTATCTGGCGCCGGATCCGGACCGCGAGGGCGAAGCCATTGCCTGGCACACGGCCGAGGTGCTCAAGAAAAAGGGTCGCCGCTTCCACCGCGTCCTGTTCCACGAGCTCACCAAGGACGGCATCCAGAAAGCCATCGCCGCCCCCGAGGAGCTCGATCGCCACAAATACGAGGCCCAGCAGGCTCGCCGCATCCTCGACCGGCTGGTCGGCTACCAGGTGTCGCCGCTGCTGTGGCGCAAGGTCAAGGGCGGCCTGAGCGCCGGCCGGGTGCAGACCGTGGCCCTGCGCATCATCTGCGAACGCGAACGGGCGATTCAGGCTTTCGTGCCCCAGGAGTACTGGTCCATCACCGCCCATCTCGCCGTCGGAGAGGCACCGCCGTTCACCGCCAAGCTCGTCAAGAAGGGCAAGGAAAAGCTCACCATCCCGGACGAGGCGGCCGCGCAAAAAATCCTGGCCGAGCTGCAGGGCAAGAGTTTCGTCGTCGACAAGGTCCAGAAGAAGACGGTGCACAAAAACCCGCCCCCGCCCTTCACGACCAGCAAATTGCAGCAGGAGGCGATCCACCGGCTGCGGTTCACCGCCAAGAAGACCATGATGATTGCCCAGCAGCTCTACGAAGGCATCGACCTCGGCCCGGGCGAACCGGTCGGCCTGATCACCTATATGCGCACGGATTCGACCCGGATTGCGGACGTGGCCGCTGCCGAAGCGCGCGAACTAATCCTGGAGCGGTTCGGCCAAGACTACGCGCTCGAACGGCCGCGGCAGTTCCGCAACACGAAGCAGGCCCAGGACGCGCACGAAGCCATCCGACCGACCGCCTCCGCCCACACGCCCGAAACCGTCGCGCCGTTCCTTAATAAAGACCAACAGGCGCTCTATCAGCTGATCTGGCAGCGGTTTATCGCCTCCCAGATGCAGGAAGCCCTGATCGATCAGGTATCCGCCGCGATTGCCGCCGGCCCCTACGGGTTTGCGGCCAGCGGCTCGTCCGTGAAATTCCCCGGGTTCATGGCACTGTATCGGGTCGACGAGGAGGACAACGACGTCAACGGCGAAAGAGGCAAGGAGCAGCTGCCGGCCCTGGCGGTGGGCGACCGACTCGGCCTGCAGCGGCTGGAGCCCAAGCAGCATTTCACCCAGCCGCCGCCGCGGTTTTCCGAGGCCTCGCTGGTGAAGGAGCTGGAGGAAAACGGCATCGGCCGACCGAGCACCTATGCCGCCATTCTCTCCACCATCCGCGACAAGGGGTATGTGGAGTTCCTCCGGGGCTACTTCCGTCCCAGCGAGCTGGGCCTCATCGTGAACGACCTGCTCGTCATGAGCTTTCCGGACATCTTCGATGTCGAGTTCACCGCTCGTATGGAGGAAAGCCTGGATCAGGTGGAGACCGACAAAGCCAATTCCCTGGAGCTTTTGACCCGGTTCTACCAGCCGTTCCGCAAAGACCTCGACGCCGCCGCCGAAAAAATGGTGAGCATCAAGGGCATCGGCGTGGCGACCGGGCTGGCCTGCCCGGAGTGCGGCAAGACCCTGCACATCAAGATCGGCAAAAACGGGCATTTTCTGGCCTGCAGCGGATACCCCGAATGCAAATATTCCAGCGATTACACCCGCGACGAAAAAGGCCACATCCAGGCCGTGGCTCCGCCGGTCAGCGAAGCCACCGATAAGGTCTGCGAGAAATGCGGAAAGCCGATGGTGCTTAAACGCGGACGGTACGGTGATTTCCTCGCCTGCAGCGGGTTTCCCGAATGCAAGAACACCCAGTCGCTCTCCATCAACGGCTCGGCCAAGGGCATCGGCGTCAAGTGCCCGCAGGAGGGCTGCGCCGGCGACGTCCTTGAAAAAACCTCCAAACGCGGCAAGGTGTTTTACGGCTGCAGCCGCTACCCGGAGTGCGACTTCGCATCCTGGGACCGGCCGGTCGCCCGCCCGTGCCCGGCCTGCGGCGCCAAATTCCTCGTGGCACGCACCACTAAAAAGCAGGGCACGCTGCATATATGCCTCAACCCCGATTGCGGCTTCAAGGAACCCGTCGAAGAATAAATGCTTGACTTCTTTGATTCCGGCTGTTAGCGTGCAAGAAAAATTTAGGGAACCGCATGAATCCGTCGTTTGCCATTATCAACCTCCTGAGCCTTCTTATTATTATCATCGCCGGCGTCATTGTCGGCGATGATGAGAAAGGGTTGGTAATGGCCTAAGCGCACCCCGGAAACCGAGAAGCAAAAAATCCGTTACCAGCCCCCAAGGCGGTAACGGATTTTTTTTAGTCGAAATTAAATTGGAGATAACTGCCATGGAAATGACCGGCGCCCAGATTCTGATGACGATGTTGAAGCAGGAAGGCGTGGACACGATTTTCGGATTCCCCGGAGGGGCCGTGATCGACATCTACGACGAACTGACCCGCACCGACATCCGCCACATTCTGGTCCGGCACGAGCAGGGCGCCGTGCACGCCGCCGACGGCTACGCCCGCGCCAGCGGCAAGGTCGGGGTCTGCCTGGTCACCTCCGGCCCCGGCGCCACCAACACGGTGACCGGGATCGCCTCGGCCCACGCCGACTCGATTCCGGTCGTCATTCTCACCGGCCAGGTGCCCACCCATCTGATCGGCAACGACGCCTTTCAGGAGGTGGACATCGTCGGCATCACCCGCCCCTGCACCAAGCACAACTACCTCGTTAAATCGATCGCCGACTTGGCCCGTACCGTCAAGGAAGCCTTTTTCCTGGCGCGCTCCGGACGGCCGGGGCCCGTGCTGATCGACATCCCCAAGAATGTCGCCAGCGGCCGAGGCGTCTACGAACCGCCCGGAGACGTCTACCTGCGTTCTTACAATCCGACCTACCAGCCGCACCGCAAACAACTGAGCGAGGTCGCCCGGCTCATCGAGGAGGCCCGACAGCCGGTCATTTTCGCCGGCGGCGGCGTCCTCCGGTCCGGCGGCAGTGAGGCTCTGACCCGGTTGGCCCGCCGAACCATGATTCCGGTCACCACGTCGCTCATGGGCCTCGGCGCCTTCCCGGGCAGCGATCCTCTGTTTCTCGGGATGATCGGCATGCACGGCACCTATGCCGCCAACATGAGCACCGGCGCCTGCGATCTGCTCCTGGCGGTAGGGGTCCGCTTCGACGACCGCGTGACCGGCAAAACCGACCTGTTCGCCTCCCAGGCCAAAATCGTGCACATCGACATCGACCCGACGTCGATCCGCAAGAATGTGCAGGTCGGCATTCCCGTCGTCGGAGACTGCCGCATCAGCCTGCAGCTGCTCGACGAAATGGTCACCGACGCCCGACTGGCCGGGCTGGCGGACCGCCGGGCGCCGTGGCTCGCACGCATCGCCGAATGGAAGCGCTCCCAGCCCCTGTCCTATCAAACCGGAGGCTCCATCAAACCCCAATATGTGATCGAGCAGGTTCACGCCCTGACCCGCGGCGAGGCCATCATTGCGACCGAGGTCGGCCAGAACCAGATGTGGGCGGCCCAGTTCTACCGATTCGACCACCCCGATCACTTCATCACCTCCGGCGGTTTAGGCACGATGGGGTTCGGGCTGCCTGCGGCCATCGGCGCCCAAATCGCATGCCCCGATCAAACCGTCGTAGACATCGCCGGCGATGGCAGCATCCAGATGAACATCCAGGAATTGGCTACGGCCGTTCAATACGGGCTGCCGGTCAAGATCGTGATTCTCAACAACGGCTACCTCGGCATGGTCCGCCAGTGGCAGGAGCTTTTCTTCGGCAAGCGTTACAGCGCCACGCGCATGGACCACGCTCCGGATTTCGTCAAACTGGCCGAAGCCTACGGTGCCGTCGGCCTGCGCGCCACCCAACCCGCGGACGTCGTTCCGGTGCTTCAGGAGGCTCTGGCCGTCCGCCGACCGGTGATGATGGATTTCGTGGTGGAAGCCGAAGAAGGTGTCTACCCGATGGTGCCGTCCGGGGCGCCGCTCACGGAAATGCTTCTGGTCTAGCCTGAAAGGGACCGTATGAACACGGAAAAACACGTCATGACCATGCTGGTCGACAACGAGCCGGGGGTGGTGTCCCGGGTGGCGGGGCTCTTCAGCGGCAAGGGCTTCAACATCGAAAGCATCTGCGGCAGTCCGACCAACGACCCCCGGGTGTCGCGGATCACCATCGCGACCCAGGCCAACCCGCCGGTGGTCGAGCAGATCGAAAAGCAGTTGCGCAAACTGGTCAACGTCATCAAGCTGCGCAGCCTGAACGGCCCCGCCTGCGTGCGGCGCGAGCTGGCGCTCGCCTGCATCACGGTCAAGCCGGAACAACGGGCCGAAGTGCTGCGGATCGTGGATCTGGCGCAGGGAAAAATCGTCGATGCGGGGCTAAGCCACTTGATCGTCGAGGTGTCCGGCGAGCAGGAGGAAGTGCAGACGGTTTTGAACCTTTTGAAGCCTTATGGAATCAAGAAACTGGCCCGAACCGGGCCGATCGGACTGATTCGGGAACCGAAGTAGAAAAAGGGTTCAAGGGGCCGAGGGTTCAAGGGTTCAAGGGAACAGCATGTCTTTTTCACTTGACCCCTGGACCCCTTGACTCCTCGAACCCTCTATGCTCATCCAGCCAATACGCTATGGGACAGATCAATCACATACATGGAAAGGAATGAGAAAATGGCCCAATTCGATTTCGGCGGAGTGATGGAAGAAGTGGTGACGGAAGATGAATTCCCCCTGCAGAAGGCGCGCGCCGTGCTGGCGAACGAGGTGGTGGCCGTCGTGGGCTACGGCGTCCAGGGCCCCGGCCAGGCCCTCAACATGCGCGACAACGGCCTGCGCGTGATCGTCGGCCAGCGCC
>CAZEKN010000176.1:0-5541 GCA_964512755.1 uncultured Desulfatibacillum sp.
CCAATATGCGTGAAACATCGAGAATCGAGTAGGTTAGCGTGGTTTCATGACCTCCCCGAAGAGATTTTGGTATTAATCCTTTCAGCGGATTGGGCTTGCCGAGAGGAGTCGTTATACCGGCTATGGTCATTTTGGGCCTCGCTTGCTTCTTTATGCCTTTGGCATAAGCCGTCACAGGAAAAGAGTTATATTTTCCTTATCGATATGCGAAATCTGCGCCGGATTATATGGAGTTTTGATTTTATGAAGCTTTGTGGTTTGCTATTTCAACCACTTAGAAAGAATATCATTTCTGGCGGGCATGGAAAATGGAAGATTTTTTTTATTTCTGGGAAGAATTATTTACATTCTACAGCATCAATTAACACATAAAATGGCATCTAATTGGAGGTGAAGGCGCATAGCGCTTATGCTCGACAGGCATCTAAAGGGTGTGCGGGCCCAGTTCGCGGGGATGCGGTGACCGTATTTCCGCAAACCGGGCATAATGCCGGGCTGTCCAGCATGCACAGGCGTTCTATCTGGATGATTTAATTTCATCAAAAGGCTTGTTTTCGTTCTTTTCATCAACGAATTTCACGACGCCTGTCGCCGTGTCGATTACGTAGACATAAACCCATTCGCGTTTGAGGCAGGTTGAGATCTGGTAGCGCCCGGCCTGGGGGCTGCTCGGACCGGTACCCACGATAAAGAACAAACCAAGGGTGAGCATGACACCAAATAAGAAATACAAGATACGCTGGCTGATTTTCATGTCGGTCCTCCTCACTTCAGGGGGTGTGTCTTGCGGCTTCGAACAAGGCTGCAACCAACTCGCGACAAAATGCGGGGATGTCGGCAACGACCCGCCCCCAAACAAGGTTTTTCTCGCGCAGCGCGGGAGAATCCACCCAGGTGGCCCCAGCGTTGGTTAGGTCGTCCTTGATGCCCAGAGAGCCGGTCGCCCGGCGTCCACGCACGATTCCGGCTGAAATCGCGACCAGCCCGCCATGGCAGATGACTCCCAGAATCTTACCGGCGGCATCCATTTCACTGATCAACCGGGTCACGGCTGGATAGCGCCGCAGCTTGTCGGGCGCCCAACCGCCGGGTATAATTACGGCAAACAGATCACTGGCTTGAAGGGATTCGATGCGCGCGGCCGGTAGGATTTCCAACCCATTCTTGCCGTGGATCGGCTTGAGGTCCATTGCGGCGGGGATGACGTCGGCGCCCTCTTCTTGAAGACGCATAAGGGGCACATAAAATTCGAGGTCTTCAACCGCTTCGGCGACCAGGATCGCGATCCGCCTGCCGGCCAGCCGCATATGCGACCTCCCTTCAAACCCTACGGTGGGTTTATTCTTTCGAAGCCTTCAGGCGCCGTTTTTCTCCCACTGGTAAACGCGCACCGGCGGAATGTTGAGAATCTCCACTTCCATCTGCCCGGTTCCCAACAAGGGGCGACACAGTTCGGCGACCCGCTTGCTGATCTGATACGCCACGAAGCGGCCCTGCGGGGCAAGCAGGGACGAAATAGCCTGGATTACTTGCGATCCTGAGCGGTGGCTCATGTTGGAAAACGGGATGCCAGAAATCACGACATTCGGGCGGTCCATGCCATACTGGTCAAGAATCGACTGCAATTCGCAAGCGTTTCCGAGATGAGCGATGAGGCGGTTATCCGAGATTTTACGGACGGAGTTGTGCAGATGCGGATTGATTTCGATACTCAGCAGCCTGGCGTTCCGCGGCATTTCATTCAGTATCGCGCGGGTCGTCCCACCGGTACCTGACCCCAATTCCACAATCGTATTAGCCAAACCGACTCCGGAAACCTCGATGATGCGCTTTTCAAGGAATCGGGAGCTGGGAATAACCGACCCGATTTGGAGCGGATGCTTCAAGAACTCCTGAAAAAATGCAAACTGTCCATTCAACCGCTTGGCCATAGATACTCCTTCGGACCTCCAATCGTAGCATAACGGTAATTCCTTCGGATGTCGGGTCAGTGCTGATGCTTGATCCCGCCGAAGTAATCATCGGGCGGTATTTCATGAATGACGGCGTGGATGTTTTTGGAATCGACGCCGGTGTATTGGTTGATGAGATAGGTGACGCGCTCGATCAGGTGCGCTTTTAGATCCGGACTTCGCCCCGGATACATGAACACTTCGAAGAACACAAAGTTGGGGTCGCGATCGGCGTACGTACAGCGGTGCTTGTGGGGGCTTTCATACAGGATCACGTGCCCGATGATCGGATCCAGCTTCAACGTCTCAGTCACGACCTCGCGGGTGCGTTTCAGGAAGGCGACCTTGGCACCCTCGTCCATGATGTTGGAAACGTGAATAATGAGGTGCGGCATCGTTCGATTCCACCCTGCTATTTGAAAATTTTGGCTGCCAGGTCAATGTCCTCCGGGCAAAAGACGAAGAGGCATTTGGCATCTGGTCCGGCGACCGAGCCGTAAACATAATTAATGTTGATACCCTCTTCTCCGAATTTTTTGGTGATGGCGGCGAGTTCACCCGGTCGGTTCTCCAGCTGCAGGGCCACGACGGGCATGAGGTCGAAAAGGTACTCCTGTTCCGAGAGCAGGTTGACGGCCCTGTCGGTGTTGTCGGTCAGCATGCGGATCAGGGCGAATTCAGCCGAGTCCTTGCGCATGGAGTTGTAGCTGGCAGCCGAGGCGATGCGCTGCAGGGACTTGCCGCGGGCCTGGAACAGCTGCTGGACGTACGCCGAGGCGTCCTGGATCATGAGGGCGTCAATGTTGACACCGTTCGCTCCCAGCAGCGCCGAAAGACGTCCCAATTCGCCCGGCACGTTTTTCAGAAACAACGAAATCTCCGTTCGGACCATCTCGTCCTCCTGTCCGATCCCCACCCAAAAACTTTTTCGATACTGATACTGGATACTGAAGAAGATTACAACTGAATTTTCCGCTTCGCAGCGGTCACGGATTGCGCCGGTCTTTGAGAATATGATTGGAGATGACGATCCGTTGAATCTCGGATGTCCCCTCGTAGATGGTGAAGACGCGCGCATCGCGGTAATAGCGCTCCACGGCATATTCCTTTGTGAAACCGTATCCACCATGGAGTTGGACGGCATGGGCCGTGATGCGGTTGACCATCTCGGAAGCAAAGAGCTTGGCCATCGAGGCCTGCAGGGTGTAGTTCGCGCCGTTGTCTTTCATCTGGGCCGCGGAGAGCATGAGCAGCCGGGAGGCTTCGATCTCCGTTGCCATGTCGGCGACCCGCCAGCGGATTCCCTGGAACTTGGAGATCTTCTGGCCGAACTGTTCCCGTTCTTGAATGTATCTTATGCCAGCATCCAGCGCGGCCTGGGCCACTCCGACCGACTGGGCGGCGATGCCGATTCGTCCGCAGTCCAGCCCGGTCATGGCGATCAGAAACCCGTCGCCTTCGTTTCCAAGCAGTTGCTCGGCCGGAATGCGGCAGTCCTCCAGAATCAGATCGCAGGTGTCGGAGGCCCTGAGCCCCATTTTGTCTTCGAGCGGGCCGGTTTTGAAGCCCTTGGTCCCCTGCTCGATCAGAAAGGCGCTGATGCCGCGATGGGCTTTGCCTTCATCGGTTTTCGCCGTGACGATGATGAGCCCCGCATTTTTGCCCGTCGTGGTGAAGCGCTTGGCTCCGTTGAGAACGTAACTGTTCCCATCCCGAACGGCCTTGGTGGTCTGCCGGGCGGGGTCCGAGCCGGCGTTGGGCTCGGTCAGGGAGAAGGCTCCGATGATCTCCCCGGAAGCCAAACGGGTCAGGAACTTCTCCTTTTGTTTTTCCGTGCCGTATTTCAAAACGCTTTCACATACAATCGAGTTGTGCACCGACATCACCACGGCCGTCGACGCGCAGGCATAGGCCACCTCCGCCAGCGCCAGCACATAGCTGACCGTGTCCGCGCCGGAACCGCCGTACTCCGGCGGGACCATCATCCCCATCAGCCCGAGCTCCGCCAGTTTTTTCAGGTTATCCGCCGGAAATAGCTTCTTCTGGTCGCGTTCCATGGCGCGCGGGGCGAACTCCTCACGGGCCAGTTCGCGAACCATCGACTGGATCATCAGCTGTTCTTCGGTGAGTTTGAAAGACATGATGTGCTCCTCTACCCGCGCTGACAGCAGCTGCGTTTGAGGTTAAGCCGATCGGCGAGCTCTTCGGATAGAGATCCTGAGCCTCCCGGAATCCAGCCCATTACGGTGTGTAGATCACCACGAGCAATTCGGCGCGTTCGTCGCTGATGCTTTTCAATTTGTGCGGAATGCCTGAATTGAAATGCAGACAGTCGCCGGCAACCAGCGTGTTCACGTGATCGCCCACTGTCACCTGAACCCGTCCGCTCAGCACGTAGTCGAACTCCTCGCCCTCGTGGGCGTATTCCACGCCCCGATGTTCCTGCTGTGCCTCGATGACCACCCGGAAGGCCTTGAGGTGCTTATTTTCAGCGCCGGGGGTGAGCGTCGTGTAGGCGTAGTTTTCGGTGCGCCGGGTATGAGCCTTGATGCGTCTTTCCAGGTTGGATCCGGGCTCTTTCAGCAGCGAGGCGGAGTCGATCTCGAGTGCGCGGGCGATCTGCAGAATCGCTCCGACAGGAGGAATGGCTTTGCCGGCCTCGACGTCCTTGAGGTAGGCGATGGAAAAACCGGTTTCGTTGGCGATGCGTTCGAGCGACACTTTCTTCTCAACCCGCACCTTTTTGATCTTGCCGCCGATGGGTAAGCGCTCGGTTGTTTTGGTTTTAGGCATGGGTCCTCCGACAGATGTGGGTCCACGTTTCCTATTTATACTCATAGAATCCCCGGCCGGACTTGCGGCCGAGCCAGCCGGCTTCCACGTATTTACGCAGCAGGGGACAGGGCCGATACTTGGAATCCTTGAACCCGTCATAAAGGGTTTCCATGATGGCGAGGCAGGTGTCCAGACCGATCAGGTCGGCGAGCGCCAGCGGACCCATGGGATGGTTCATGCCGAGCTTCATGACGGTGTCGATGTCTTCGCGGGAGCCGACCCCGTGGTACAGGCAGTAGACGGCCTCGTTGATCATCGGCAGCAGGATGCGGTTGGCGATGAAGCCGGGGTAGTCATTGGCCTTGGCCGGGGTCTTGCCGAATTTTTCGGACAATGCCCAGGTGATCTTGAACGTTTCCTCCGAGGTCGCGATGCCGGGGATGACTTCCACGAGCTTCATGACCGGTACCGGGTTCATGAAATGCATGCCGATCACCTTGTCCGGCCGTTGCGTCTGGGCGGCAATGCGGCCGATGGGGATCGAGGACGTGTTGGTCGCCAGAATTACGTCGGGTTTGCAGACCCGGTCCAGGTCGCGGAACAGCTGGAACTTGATATCTTGTTTCTCGGTGGCGGCCTCGACCACGAAATCCGCCGCCGCCAGGTCATCGAGCTTCACGCTGCCCTTAATCCGGCCCAGCAGCGCGTCCTTGTCCGCCGCGGTCATTTTGCCCTTCTCGACGCTGCGGCCGAGGTTGCCCGCAATGGTCTTGAGCCCCTTATCCACGAACGGCTGCTGGATGTCGTTCATGAT
>CAZEKN010000177.1:0-5511 GCA_964512755.1 uncultured Desulfatibacillum sp.
TCGGACTGCTCCCAGATGGCCCGCAGGTCCTCTTCGAGCGAGGTGCCGATGTTCACCCGCGGCCGCTGCTCGTTGCACACGCGCTGCACCAGCTCGTCCAGGGGGGCCGTCAGCAGCACGAAGAAACCCGAGCCGCGCAGAACATCCATGTTCCATTCATAGCGCACCGTACCGCCCCCCAGGCAAATCAGGGATTTTTCCCGGCGCGCGAAGCGTTTGCAGATCGAGTACTCCAGCTCGCGGAAGGCGACCCACCCTTTTTCCTGGACCAGCCGGTGAAACGAATAGCCCAAGATCCGGTCCATCTCCCGGTCCAGGTCGATGAAAGGCCATTCGAGCTCTTCCGCCAGGCGCCGGCCGATCGTGGTCTTGCCGGAGCCGATCATGCCGCAGAGGTAGATATTGCCGGTACGTTCTGACATCAGCGGTCGAATATTTTGAGGTGGCAGTAGGGGTTGCCGCGGGCGATGCGTTCCTCCAGCTCCATGCGGACCCCGTGGGCGTCGGCCCGGCCACGATCGCCCTCCATGGCGATATCGCAGAAGAGATCGACCTCCTCCGGCGAGCAGCCCATTTCCCTCCAGGCCTCGACCAGCGCGCAGAACTTCATGCGCTGCACCGCGCCCCCCTCGTTGATCTCGACGTCGGAGTCGAAAACCAGGGCGGATCCCTTGGAGACGTGCTTGTCCACCCAGGCGCGCGCGCTGAAATCCGCAGGGTCGTTGCGGGCCTTCATGCGGCCGAACTCGAAGATCGCCTTGCGCGCCAGCCGTTCGACCTCCGGCGGCGGGAAGGCTTCTTGGAAGCTCCGATAGAGCAGGGCAAACCACGTGGCGCGGTCCTTGATGGCCGCGCGTACCTTTGCGATCATTTCTGCTTGCGTCACGGACGGAGTCATAATTCCTCTGCGTTTATAGTAGTGAGATGTCGGATTGCTTCTGTTCGACACGCGCGGCCGCCACCACGGCGCGCACGACGTCGGGGCTCACCCAGGTGTCGATGCTGCAGCCGTTGGCCATGAAAAATCGCCGGCCGCCGCCGAGGGCGGCCCCCTCGGCGACGTGGTTCTTGAGAAAGGCCGGCGAGCGCCGCGTGAGAAGGGTCTGGTCGATCCCGCCCATGACGCAGCCGGGAAAGCGCTGTTTGACGCTGTCCAGGGATGGTCCGTGGGGGCCGCGGTCCCACCAGCTGAAGACATTCACGGGGAAATCCAGGCATTCGTCCATGTAGAGGTTCTCGCCGTGGATGTGGGCGGTGTTCATCCGCCCCTGCCCGGAAACGGCCGCGAACACCTTTTGCGCATAGGGCTTAACAAAGGTGAGGAAGACATCGCGACTGACGAGTTCGCTTGCCGCCGGTACGGACATGAAGATCCCGGCGGAGCCGATCTCCAGCGACTTCCGGGCATAGGCGATGAGGTTGTCGGATATCACGTCCAGGGCGGCGTGCAGGGCTTCGGGTTCGTTCTGGGCGAGATGCTCCATGTTCTCGCCGGCGACGCTGCGCCGGATGCTCTGCCAGGGGTCGAACACCGTGTCAATGAAGTAGGCGCGGCCCTTGAGCTCCCGGGAGATGATGCGCAGGGCCTTGAACTGCTCGCGCCATTCGCAACGCTCCACGTCGAAGGTCGTGAACGTCTGCAGGTTCTGCCGGGTGCGCACCGTATCGAGTCCCTGAGGCACCGGGTAGTAATAGTCGTTCATGACCTTGAGAAAATCAAAGTCATAGTGCCTGAAGAAATCCAACGTGATGCGGGCGAACGGCTCACCGCCGCCGTGCTGCACGCCGAAGTGGTACCAGAGCGAGATCGGCGGGTAGTCGACGTCCTCGCCTTTCAATACACGATCCACACGTTCGATCTTGTTCATGTGACCTCTTCTTTCATCATCGCATAATGGGTTCAAGGGGTCCAGGATTCAAGGGTTCAAGTGAATGGAAATGAAACGCCGACAACATCTGCCGCCGCTAAAGCTGTTGCATCTTTTCACTCGGGCCCTTGACCCCTCGGGCCCTCGAACCCTTTTTTACGCCACTCCCAGATACGCCTTCTGCATAAGCGGGTTGTTCTTCAGGTTTTCAGCGGTGTCGTGCAGGACGATCTCGCCGGTCTGCAACACGTAGCCGCGACTGGCGATGGTCAGCGCCATGTTCGCGTTCTGTTCGACGATCAGGACGGCCACGCCCTCGTTCCGGTTGATCGTCTGGATGATCTCGAAGACCTTGTCGACATAGCGCGGCGACAGGCCCATGGACGGCTCGTCCATGATCAGCAGCCGCGGCCGGGCCATGAGGGCCCGCGCCATGGCCACCATCTGCTGTTCGCCGCCGCTCAAGGTCGAGGCCAGCTGGCGGCTGCGCTCTTTGACCACCGGAAACAGCGCGTGCATGCGTTCGGCATCGTCCCGAATCCCGGCGGCGTCGCGGCGGGTGTAGGCGCCCATCAGCAGATTCTCGTGCACGGTGAGATACGGAAACAGGCGGCGCGCCTCCAGCACCGGTGCGATCCCGGACCGGACGATCTCCGATGACGGCAGCCGGTCGATACGCCGGCCGAGGAACTCCACCGTTCCCATCTTCGGCCGCACCAGGCCGAGGATGGTCTTCATGGTGGTGGATTTGCCGCAGGCGTTGCCACCGAGCAGCGAGACGATTTCGCCCGCCTGGACGGTCAGGGAAACATTGCGCAGCGCCTGGATCGGCCCGTAAAACGTGTTCACG
Source organism: uncultured Desulfatibacillum sp. (assembly GCA_964512755.1). Taxonomy (GTDB): domain Bacteria; phylum Desulfobacterota; class Desulfobacteria; order Desulfobacterales; family SpSt-501; genus SpSt-501. Next base: position 2,719 of record CAZEKN010000177.1, read on the forward strand.
TCAGTCAGCTTGAGCACGCCGGCGTCCTCCCATATAGGCTTCGATGACCGTCGGGTCGGCGGCGATGGCGGCGGGCGGACCTTCGGCGATTTTCTCGCCGTGGTCGAGAACCACGATCCGGTCCGACACCGTCATGACCACCTTCATTTTGTGCTCGATCACCAGAACGCTGTGGCCGCGTTCGCAGATCATGCGGATGAGGTCCACCACCTGCTGGGTTTCATGGGGGTTCATACCGGCCGTCGGCTCGTCGAGCAGGATGAGCCGGGGGCCGGACACCAGCGCCCGGGCGATCTCCAGCCGCCGCCGGTTGGCGTAGGACAGCTCCCGGGCCGGCTGATTCAGGCGCGGCAGCAGCCGCTCTCCGAAGAGGGACAAAACCTCCAGGCAGCGCTTGCGGTTCTCGGCCTCCTCGCGGCCGACCCGCGGCGGCCGCAGCAGCGCAGTGAAGATGCCGGTCCGTCCTCTGAAGTCCCAGCCGACCATGACGTTTTCGAGCACCGACATCTGGCCGAACACTCGAATATGCTGGAAGGTCCGGCTGATGCCGCGGCGCGCCACCTCGTGGGGCGGCCGGCCGACGATCTCCTCTCCATTAAACCGCACCGATCCCCGGTCGGGCGGCGTGGTGCCGGTGATGCAGTTGAAAAGCGTGGTCTTGCCGGCGCCGTTGGGGCCGATCAGGCTGACGATCTCGCCCTCGTCGAGGTGCAGGGACACCGCATGGAGGGCTTTCAGGCCGCCGAATTCCTTGGTGATCTCCTCGATCTGCAGCAGCGCCACGGCTCAGCCCTCCGGCAGAAACTTGTCCCCGCGTTGATAAACTCTGGCGGAGGGCGGATCGAACCGGGTGAGCCGCAGGCGGTAGCAGCGGCCCCCGAAAAGCCCCTGGCGCCGCACCAGCATCATGGCGATGAGGATCCCGCCGTAGACGAACATGCGGTATTCCTGCAGCGGGCGGAAGACTTCCGGGATCAGGATCAAGGCCGCCGCTCCCACCACCGGGCCGAGCAGGTTGCCCTGGCCGCCGAAAGCCAGCATGGCGAGCAGGATGAACGACTCGTTGATCGTAAAGCTGTCCGGGCTGATGTACTTCACGAAGTGGGCGTAGAAACTGCCGGCGATGCCGGCGTAACCGGCCGCCAGCACAAAGGCCTGGATCTTGTAGCGGGTGGTGTCCACGCCCGTGGCCTCGGCGGCCAGCTCGTTTTCGCGGATGGCGGTCAGGGCGCGGCCGAAACGGCAGGCCATCAGCCGGTGCATGCTGAAGACCGTCAGCAGCACCAGGATCAGAATCAGGTAATAGTACTGCAGCCGCGAGCCCAGCACGGTGCCGAAGATCGAAGGCGGAGGAATGTCCATGATCCCGAGCGGGCCGTTGGTGAAGCTCATCCAGTTCTGCAGCACCAGGAACAGAATCATGTTGAACCCGAGCGTCGCGAGCGTCATGTAAATGCCTGAAAGGCGCAGGGTCGGTTTGGCGATCAGGTAGCCGAAACCGCCGGCGACCGCACCGGCTCCGGCCAGCGCCAATACCCACGGCAGCTGCAGATCGATGGTCAGCTTGGCTGAAGTATAGGCCCCGATCGCATAGAAGGCGGCATGGCCGATGGACAACAGCCCCACGTAGCCGTTGAGCAGATTGAGGCTGAGCGCCAGGATGGCATAGATTCCGATGAACACCAGCACCTGGAGGTGGTACATATTCGTAACGAAGAGCGGCACTGCAACGAAAACCGCGATGATCAGCAGCACGGGAGAATGGGCCATTATGGGTTTTAAAAAATTCATCAGTAGCGATTTCGCAATAACGCTATCCTCATCGATGACGTTGTATAAAGTCCAAGGTCAAGGCGCGCAAGCCCGGCGGAGCGAGGCGTACTTTTCGTACGCCGCAGCGCCTGCCGGGCGAAGTGCAACGCGGAGATTGGGCTTTATACAACGTCATCAGTCGCCCCGCGTATGCACCATTTCTTTGCCGCCAAAGAGCCCGCCCGGCCGCAGCAGCAAAATCAGGATCATGAAGACAAAGGAGAAGGCATGGCGGAAGCTGGAGGCACCGAACTCGACCGAAAAAGTCTCGACCAGGCCGATCATCAACCCGGCCGCCACCGCTCCCGGCAGGCTGGTCAGCCCGCCGACCACGCTGGCGCTGAAGGCTTTAAGTCCGTAAAGCCCGCCCATCGTCGGGTAAAAGAGATTGTAGTACACCCCGACCAGCACGCCGGCCACGCCGCCGAGCATCGACCCGATGGCAAAGGCCGCCATGTAGATCCGGCTGACGTTGACCCCCATGGCATAGGCCGCCTCGTAGTCCTGGGCCGTCGCGCGAATGACCATGCCGAGCTTGGTGCGGTTGATGACCCAGTAAAGCACCAGCATCAACAGGAGCGTGACCCCCAGGACCGCCATCTGCAGAAAGGTGATGTAGACCCCGGCGACGTTGATTTCAAAATCGCCGAGGCGGTCGAGAAGGCCGAAGGGAATCGACTGGGTCTCCGGCCCCCAGATCTTCTGGGCCAGGTTGACGAGCAGGATCGAGATGCCGATGGTGACCAGCAACGAGGTGGCGTGCGGCGCATTTCGCAGGAAGTGAAACGCGAGAACTTCGACCACGATCCCCAGGACGGCGGTGGCGGCCAGGGCGGCACCCAGAGCCAGGAGAAAGTTGGGCTGGAGCAGGCGGATGATTTCAAAACCGACGTACGCCCCGATCATATAGACTTCGCCGTGCGCGAAGGTCACCATGCGCAGGGTGCCGAAAATCAGGGTGAAACCCAGGGCCAGCAGGGC
>CAZEKN010000178.1:0-5489 GCA_964512755.1 uncultured Desulfatibacillum sp.
CGCAGATCGTGAATTTGCTGCAGGATCTGCAGAAGGATCTCGGCATCGCTTACCTTTTCATCGCCCACGATCTGGCGGTGGTGCGCCACATTTCGCAACGCATCGCCATCATGTATGCCGGCAAGATCGTCGAACTGGCCGGCCGCACGGAGATTTACGCCAAGCCGCTGCATCCCTACACCCAGGCGTTGCTTTCAGCGGTGCCCGTACCCGATCCGAAAAGCCAGCGGATCCGCCGCCGGATTACCTATGCCGGCGAACCGCCGAACCCGCTGGAGCCCCCGCCCGGGTGTCGTTTCCAAAGCCGCTGCCCCCACCGCACGGGCCAGTGCCGGCTGCACCCGCCGCCTCTTGAAGACCGGGGTGGCGGGCACTGCGTGGCCTGCTGGAACGTTTGAAGACGTCAGTGCACCGCGAAAACGCCGGAGAGGCCGGCGGCACTCACCCGTTGTTCGATCTGCTTCCGATCGAGAGTATACAGTCCTTTAGCTTTCATCCGTTCGAAATAGACCGAGCCTGAGAAGGTGTATTTCAGGCTGAGAATGCCCTCCTCGCGCATCTGCCTGCGAACGAAGCGGATGGCATCGCCGATCGCCAGCGCATCCGGAAGCACCAGCAGCTTTTCGCCGCGTATCGACTTCACGGCATTGCAGCCGGCGAGGGTGCCCGTGCAGATGGCTTCGGTGTGGCCCACCAGCAGTCCGGCTTTCTCTCCTCCGCAGAACAAATTGACCACGCCCTCGACCTTCAGGGCGTCATCGCGGGGCGCCATGCCCACGTAACGGATCGAATTGCCGAGTCCGCCAGCGTAAGGATCTTCATAGCGTGCGTTCTCGAAGCCGGGTATCTCCCGCAGAAGGTCGAGCGGAAAAAACGGAGTCATGAGCTTGGCGTGGCCCGTGTCGAGCAGAATGATGTTTTCCTCGAACTCCGGGATCGCATACTGCTGACAGCACTTGAGGGCCAGCTTGCCCTTCAGCACCTTCGAGGGCGGAAGCGGGACCACCGCCACCCCTTTTTGATCGAGGGTGGCGACGATTTGGGGGTCGAGTGATTCCTTCAGAAGCTTACAGGACCCGCTCATGGCGCCGATCTGGTCGCCCTTGCGGCCGATCATCTCCCTGACGCCCGCCTTCGCGGTTACGCTGACCCGCCCCCCGAACGAGTGGCAGCGCAGGACGCACATGGCGCAGCCGTTGCCGTATTTGTTGCAGTTCGCCGGCCCGCCGGCGGTGCCGGTGGCGTCGATAAACGCATCGCCGGCAACCGTCAGAGGCGCCTCGCTCTGCCTGGCGCAAACCGCCCGGATGGCACCATCCGCCATCTCGACATCTGTTATGCGAGTCTGGCAGTGGATCGAAACCCCTCTGGACAGAAGGAAGCTTCGTACCATGGGCTCCATGCGCGCGACGCTGTAAAGATTGGAATGCCGATGGCCCGGGAAGTCAACCTCCCGGTGCAGGCTGTTCCGATCAGCCAGATCGAAGAGTTCGCCGGCGCCCATGGCGATCATTTCCTCTGCGGCCGTGAACCGGCCGTTGTTGCGCATGATGCCGCCGACCAAACCTGTTCCCAGCAGCATGTCGGTGCGCTCGATCAAAACAACCTCTGCGCCTTGGTTGCGGGCGGCAACCGCCGCCGCGCATCCCGACCATCCGCCGCCGATGACGATAACTTTCATAAGTGCATCTCCTTCAGGGTTTCGACTATTATTGAATCCGAGAAGCCCCGGTAGCGCAGGAACCGCTGAAGCCGGAGCATCTTATTCCGGGAATCCGGTTGGCCGGACAATGTTTTCCATTTTTTTTCAGCAACTTGTCTGACAAGCAGTCGCTCTTCAGGCTGGCTCACACCGGCAAGCAACTGCGCTTCGAACCGATCTCCCTCCATGCCCCGTTTCTGCAACTCGTGGCGGATGCGGCGCAGCCCCATTCCCCGACGTTTCATCCGGTCGATCAGCTGGCCGGCTACGCGCTGGTCATTCAGGTAGCCCATCCGGCTGCATTCGGCAACAGCCTGCTGAACCGTATCCTGCGCATAACCGCGTCGATCTAATTTCTGGGCCAGCTCAACGACCGAGTGATCGCGGCGCGCAAGGATTCTCAAAGCGCTAGCCATGGCATTGCGGAAGGTTGTGTCGTTGGAGTTTTTCATGGTCACTGCCCAGAGGTGTCTCGAATTTGAAACCCTGTTGGGCAACGGGTGTTGTTGGGTTGCGTTCGGGCCAGGCAGTCGTTCCGCCTGATTAAGCCGTTTAGCGGAAAACCGGCTCCATATCAAGCAGACTGGGTTTTTGGATGCGGCTTTAGCTCGATTTTTGAAAAATGCAAAAAATTATGAAAAAAAGCTAAAGTTGTTTGGAAGGGCGCCGATAATAGCATCAAACGGGGCGGTTGTTTGACACGGGAAACGGACTTTGTTAGCTTGTAAGCATACCATCGGCAAACTCGGCCATGGTGAGCAGGTAAGGAGCAAAAAATGGAAATTTCTCCAAAAAATAAAGCAGATATGGTTGGAGCCTATTTAAGCCAGGTTCAGGTGAAACCCAAGACCGAAGATGTCGCCGAAAAGGATTCGCAGCAGCAGGCGATCACGGCGGATCGGGTGATCATTTCAGATACGGCCAAGCGGATTCAGGAGGCCCGCGCCCAGCTCGAGTCAATTCCTGATACAAGACCCGATAAAGTTGCCGAGATTAAGCGCAGCATTCAAGATGGTACGTACAAGATTGAGCCGGATAAAATTGCAGATAAAATGATCCGTGAATCCCTGTTGAACGATTTATTCAAATAATCTCGATAGATAAAAAATCGAAAGGCGGAGCGGGATAACCCCCGTAGCCGCCTTTCGATTTTTTGAGATCCATACCGATCCAAGACAATGATGTCGATCACGCCTCCGTGCCGGTGAATTCAAACATCGATTTTCCGCCGCCGCCCTCCCGGCCCGACTTCTGGTTCTCGCTGGAATAGATAAGGTTTTCACCCTTTTGGGTGAGCCTGAGGTTAAGATTGGGGCCTTCAACGTTCTGAACGATTTCCATCGATATGAGTTCCTGAATGGCCTTCTTAAACAGTTTTTTCTCTTCAGAGTTGAGTTTTTTCAAATAAACCAGCTCCAACCAATTAGGCGGAAGAATATCGTCGCTCTCCGCGTTGAGCGTCCTGAACTTGTCCAACAGATCTCGCTTGATGGTCTTTTTATCCTTCATTACCGCTTCCTCCGTCAGCGCCCTATATCGAATGAGCTCTCGTCTGTTAACGGATCAGAATACCCGAATCATGTTAAACCAGGCTAAGGTGTTTAAAATGCTTGGCAATTCATGCAATAGGCGTAGATCCCCTTGGGATCGTTGAACTTCATGATATCGTCCCAGAATGATTCCGATACCAATTTCAGGACTGCGGTCGGGTGTGGTGCAACCTTCGCAATCGCAGTTCGAATCAGTCCGGAGAAAAACTCATTGAATTGTTTCAGCAAACGCTCCCGGCGGGAAAGCGGCTGCTGAAGATATTCGACGGTATATTTTTCCAGGCCGGCCTTTTGCGCTGCTGACGCAATGGCTTCGTCTAAACTGCCGAGCCTGTCCACCAAGCCGAGATCTCGAGCGGTTTGGCCGGCCCAGACCCGTCCTTCCGCGATGCGCTTGACGGCATCCGGATTCATTTTACGGCCTTCTGCCACTCTGGATAAAAAGGTCCTGTAGCTCTGATTCATCAGTTGAGTAAGCGCTTCCGCCATTGCAGCATTCATGGGGCGGCTGGGATTAAAGGCATCGGCCAGCGGGGTCGTGCCGATGCCGTCATTGAAGACGCCGACCTTTTCCAGGCTGCGTTCAAAGGTCGGGAAGGCGCTGAAGATTCCGATCGAACCAGTCACGGTTGTGGGAGCGGCCCAGATTTCTTCTGCTCCCGACGCAATCCAGTAGCCGCCGGATGCGGCCACCGACCCCATGGAGACCACCAAAGGCTTGCCAGCCAGCTTGACCTGCTCGATTTCGCGCCGAATGGTATCCGAAGCGAACGCGCTGCCTCCCGGGCTGTCAATGCGGAGCACGACAGATCGAATGGAATCGTCCTTGCGTGCCTGCCGGATCAGAGACGCGAGCGAACTGCTTCCGATTTTGCCGGCCGGTTGCGTGCCGTCGAGGATCAAGCCCTGAGCCACGATAACTCCCACCTTGGGGCCCGGCTCGCCGCTGTTGCGGTCCGGCCGGACCGCCTTGATGTAGTCATGGAAGCGAACCTGGCGGAACGTACGCTTGGCGGTGTCCTCGCCAGCCAGTTCGATCAACTCCTGCCGCACTTCCTCGATAGTCTTCAGTTCATCCACCAGCCTGAACGCCAGAGCGAGTTGGGCCGCATCACCTGCATGATCCGCCAGCCGTTCGGGAAAGTGGCGGGTGTAATCGTCGAGGGTTTCCGGATCGATGCCTCTGCCGTCGGCCACACCCGCCTTGAAAGAAGCCCACAACACCTCCAGTAAAGCGCTGCTGGCCTCCCGGTCGAATTCCGACATGTTGTTGCGCATCAACGGCTCCAGGGCGGACTTGTAGGTTCCGACCCTGAATACGTGAAGCTGAACCATAAGCTTGTCGAGAGCCGCCTTATAGTAATTCTGGTATATACCGAAGCCGGTCAGCAACACGCCTCCCATCGGGTTCAGGTAGATCCGATCGGAATGGGCGGCCAGGAAGTAAGCTCTCTGCGTGTAGATGTCGGCGGCGGCGATCACCGGTTTCCCGGATTGCCGGAAACGCTTGATGGCTGCACCCACATCCTGCAGCTTGCTCAAGCCGGCGCTTGTCAGATTGGTTAGATCCAACAGAACCGCCTTGATACGCGTATCCTCCCTGGACAGGTCCAGTGCATCGACGATATCCTGGAGGACGGTCTCGGCTGCAATATCCTCTCCCAGCAACTCATTGGATAAAATGCCCTCCGACCGCTGTTCAACAAGAGCACCCGCAGGCGATAAAACCAGCACCGCGCTTTCGGGAAAGCTGTCGCGCCGGCCGGTTACGATCAGGGCCGACAGGAAAACGATTACGGCGATGAAGGCGATATTGCCAGCCAACCTGCGACAAAAACCTATAAAATTCCATAGGCTGGCCAGCAACCGAGCAACCATCTTGAAGAGAGTTTTCATTGTTGGATATTCAGTATGCTTTCGTTCGCGGCTATTTCTGGCTGCACGCTGTCCGATTTTTTAATTTTAAAATATAAGACTTAAATTTTATTTGTAAAATACAATCCAAGGGGTTTCTCCAAAAGAGGCGCATCCGGTCGCCGGTCTGCTTTGTTTGAAGCCCAGATCTATAATTTGTCCGGTTGACTCGGTCACTTGGTTTTTTTATTCTACACGGCGGCGTCACCCATTTGGCCGCAAACCCAATACGCTTATTTCGATCATTTTGCGAACAGGAATAACAGGCCCTCGGAGTTGAAAAAGATAATCTTTTTCATAAGCTTACTGGCCGTCCTCATTGC
>CAZEKN010000179.1:0-5389 GCA_964512755.1 uncultured Desulfatibacillum sp.
CGAACTCCATCTGATCGAGCACGTCGAGCATGTCGTCCTGAAAGTCGGTGTCGGCCTTGTCGATTTCGTCGATCAACAGCACCGTGCGCGTCTCGGCCGTGAAGGCCTGACCGATCTTGCCCATGCGGATGTAGTCCTCGATCCGGCTCACATCCCGCTTGGAGTCGCCGAAGCGGCTGTCGTTGAGCCGGGTGAGGGTGTCGTACTGGTAGAGGGCTTCCACCAGTTTCATGCTCGATTTCACGTTGAGCACGATCAGCGGCATGCCCAGGGTTTCGGCGATGGCGTGCGCCAGCATCGTCTTGCCGGTGCCCGGCTCGCCCTTGAGCAGGAGCGGCATCTCCAGCGCCATGGAGATGTTGACGATCTTGGCCAGTTCGTCGTCCAGCACATAATGTGAGGCCCCGGTAAAGCGGTTGGATAGTTCTTGGTTAGACATGGCTCCTCTAATGTTTTGTATGATCCATGAGTTGCATGGAGCATCGAGAACATTGGGTAAAGGTTCCTTTCTTCCCCCTATGCCCTCTGCTCTATGCTCTATGCTTTGTGCCCTGTCCGGATTCGATTCGAAAGCTCGCGGGTCAACCGCAGTGCCTTCATAGCGAGGTCAACGCTCAGGGTTCCCATCCCGCAGGCCGGCGTGATCAGCGACTGCGCCAGAAGCCGATTTGGGTCGATCCCGAGGGCCGCGACCTGAACCGATTTTAATTTCCATTGTTCAAACAAGGAATCGGTGGTCTCGCGCTGAAGATCCTCCGGGCTCAGAGTAGGCACCAGGCCCCATGCGATCAGGCCTCCGCGCTCGACAAAACGGCGGATCGCGTCCCGGTAAATCACAAATTGATCGAAGTAGGCATAGGCGTCAAAGCTGAGGATGTCGGCCGCCGAATCCAGCACCAGTGTCCAGTCGGCGTTGGCGCAGATGTGCACCCCGGCCAGACCAGCTTCCCGATGGACGGCGTCAATCATGACGCCAAGGCTCTGGCAGATGTCCTCCCGGTTCAGCCCGATATACATCGACGATCCGAAACCGGTGATGGCCGGATCGTCGATGAAGAGCAGCACCGGCCGTTTGAGCGCCGCAAGCCGCCGGACCTGCCAGCGGACCCGCAGGGCCAGCAACTGGACGAAGGCATCACGCAACTGAGCGTCGTAGAAGATGGCCTTGCCGTTCCGGTCGCACAGGCTGGTGCCGAAGCTCACGGGGCCGATGATCTGCCCTTTCACCGCCAGCGGCGGCGGGGTCCGCTCCATCGCCTGGCGGATCAGCTCGAAAAAGCCCCCGGCCGCAGCGGGCGCCATGGCAAAGCGCGAACGGTCGAGGATCTCTGCCGCGTCCTGAAGCGCCAAGGCTTCTTCGTAAAACCCCAGCAGGTTCTTTTCAAAATCAGGACCCGCCGTATCGACGAACGCGCGTCCGCCCTCTTCCGCCAGGCCCGGCAGGCCTGCCGCGAACTGACGGGTCATGCTCTCGCCGGGCACCCTGGGCAGCTGCACCCAGAGCGGGATCTCCGGTGTGTGCTCCCACACCAGCCGGGCCGCCTGGGCATAATCGGTGAGCGGCAGACTGCCGATCAGGCAGGGCAGACCGTTTCCCTCGAAGCGAGGCGTCGTCATGGGCTACTTCGTTCCGAAAATCTTGTCACCGGCATCGCCCAGACCCGGCAGGATATAGCCGACGTCATTCAGCTTCTCGTCCACCGCGGCAACATACAGGTCGACATCCGGGTGAGCGGTTTCCACGCGCCGGATGCCTTCGGGTGCGGCCACCATGAAGATCCCCTTGATCTGCGGACAACCGGACTCTTTGAGCAGATCGATGGCTGCCACGGTTGATCCTCCGGTGGCCAGCATCGGGTCCAGGATGAGCGCCACCCGCATTTCCATGGACTTGGCCAGTTTGACGTAATATCTCACCGGCGCAAGCGTCTCTTCGTTGCGGTAAAGTCCCACGATGCTTACTTTGGCCGAAGGGATAAGGTTCAGCACCCCCGGCATCATGCCGAGCCCGGCCCGCAGGATGGGCACCACCGTGATTTTCTTTCCCTTGATCTTTTCGACCTCCACGGGCCCGGCCCATCCCTGGATCGTTTCTTTTTCGGTTTCCAGATCCTTGGTGGCCTCGTAGGTCAGGAGGGTCCCGATTTCCGAGGCGAGCTCCCGAAAATCCTTGGTGCTTACATTGCTTTCCCGAGCCAACGCGATTTTGTGCCGGATCAGGGGATGTCGCACGATGTGCACGGGCATGGCACTCTCCTTTCTCCTTTGCCATTCCACCGGACGGTTGTGTTGCTATAGTCGAATCGCCGCAAGGTGTCAATCTTGGGGCGCATGAAGCATTGGCGCGAATTGACAGCCCATCGGGCCGATGCTATAAGGAAGCCTTCGATGGGCTTCTGCCGGTGCCGGAAAATCCCCACATCTTGAAGAGGTGCTCTGTGGCCGACATCATTTCCCTGGACGACAAGCTGGAAACATCCCGGGAGAAAAAAGCATCTCTGCGCCGCAGGCAAAAAGCCGTCTCGGTACGCCGCGTGGTTCAATGCACGAACTGCTCGTTCAAATGCGAAAAGTGCGGAACTCAGATCGAGCCGAAAACCGGCGCGACCGAAGGCGGATTGAAGCTGCCTTACCAGTTTTGCGAAGCCTGTGAAGACGAATATGTGGACTACATCGAGCGGCTCCAAGGCCGCGGCGACGCGGATTGTTATTGGCACAACGACGCCTGGCTCGACTGCTGGAGAAAATGGATCGACTACCAAGGCAGTGTCGACCGCTATGTCAAATCCAAGGAATTTTTAAGGCTGCTGCAGGAATTCAAGCAGCCCAGCCCTGAAACATAGGAGGCCGTATGTTTGGAATCGGCATGCCCGAGCTTATCATCATCCTGGTGATCATCCTCATTATTTTCGGTGCCGGCAAGCTTCCGGAAATCGGATCCGGAATCGGCAAGGCCATCAAGAACTTCAAGGGCGCCGCCGAAGAGGAAGAAAAAGACAAGAAGGGGCCGCAGAAAATAGAGGAAGACAAAAAGAGTTGAACGCGGAGGGTTCCGCCCTGCAACTCGTCCGTTTAAGTGGTCCAAAAAACAGCGCGGATTCAGAAATCCGCGCTGTTTTTTTAAGAATTCAGAGTCGGCCAAATTGAGGCTGTTTAACGAACGAACGGATTCATGCTCAACGCTTGAGCACCCGGTTCAGTTCTATTCCGGTTGCGACGATCATCTCTTTCTCGCGTTTGGGCAACTTCTTAATCAGCTGTTCCACCTTTAGAGCCAGCGACCGCGAGCCGATCTTTCTCTTGAAAACCAGCCTTAAGGGAGCCCTGCCGCGCAGATACTTAGCCCCCTTGCCGGCTTGATGCTCGGCGATGCGTCGTTCGATGTCGATGGCAATGCCCGTGTACAACTTCCCATCGCGGCACCTCACCATGTAAAGATACCATGCGGTGTTCTTTCCCGGCATGCCTCCCTATACCGCCGGACCTGCTTTATTGCAATCAGCGAATCGGCTCAATCGCAGCAGCTCTTCAGGCTGCATTCCTTCGTACCCGAACTTCACTTTCAACAACCTGGCCTATTTCTCGCTGAGCAATCTTCAAATCATGGGCGGTTTGATGAATGGGGCGCATAAGGTTTTTAGGCTTCATCGACCACCTCCTTAATGATAGTCCGCAATCTCAACGTCAACAGCATCGCAGCCTTCATATCGAAAGCACAACCGCCACTGATCATTGATTCGAATGCTCCACGCCCCTTTCCGGTCGCCTCTCATAGCCTCCAGCCGGTTCCCCGGAGGGCCTTTCAAATCCGAAATCGCTTTCGCTGAATCGAACATCTGTAGCTTCCGTTCGGCAACGACCGCGATGGATCGAAACCTTATATCCAGACACCATTCGGTGTCCTCTGCCGGCATGCATAGCAGCTGACAGCGCGAGCGTTCCTGGCGCGGGCGGGTTCGGTATCAAAACCGGCGCCTGCCGGAGTCCCTTGACAGACGGCACAAAAGGACCGACATCTGTACCATATCGGAGGATAACCCTCATTGGAGACGGACTGCAGGACGGTTTTTCCGCCATTCCTGCTGAGGCCTCCCCTATAGACGCGCCGGAGAAGAGAGAGCGAAGCAGGGGCAGGCTTGGAGATGATCATGGCAAAACCGAACACGGTGGGAATTCATCATATCACCGCTATTTCATCCTCGCCGGATGAAAACGTGGACTTCTACCAGCGGGTCTTGGGGTTGCGGCTGGTGAAACAAACCGTCAATTTCGACGACCCTCACACCTATCACCTTTATTACGGCGATGCGGCCGGTACGCCCGGAACCATTCTCACTTTTTTCCCGTGGGAGCGGATGCCGAGCGGCCGGTCCGGCGCAGGAATGATCGTTTCCACGGCGTTTGCGGTTCCACACGACGCGCTGTCATATTGGGTGAAGCGTCTGAACGGAACCGGCATCGAAGTCCGCAAGGCATTCCGTTTCGGCGAGCCGGTCCTCGAGTTCAAAGACTCTCACGGTCTTCCGATCGAGTTGATCGGCACGGAGAGCACCCCTTCGATCTCACACTGGATTGAAAGTCCGATCGACGCGGTGCACGGCATCAAGGGCTTCCACTCGGCAACGGCCCTGCAGACCCGCATTGAGGATACTCAAAACCTGCTCACCCATTCGATGGGAATGGTGCTGCACGCCAGCGAGAAGAATCGCTATCGTTTCAAGATGAACGGTGCCTCATCAGCGGGTCAATATCTCGACGTGGTGGTCGAGCGCACCGCTCCAAAAGGACGGCTCGGCACCGGCAGCGTTCATCATATCGCTTTTCGCACCGGGACGGACCGGGAACAGTTGGCCTGGCAGGCGCACCTCCGGCAGGCAGGTATTAACGTCACCGAAGTTCGCGATCGCAACTATTTCAAGTCGATCTATTTTCATGAACCCGGCGGCATTCTGTTCGAGATCGCTACCGATTCACCGGGTTTTGCGGTGGACGAGCCGTTGGAGCGCCTCGGCCGTTCGCTGATGCTTCCGGCGCAGTATGAGCGTATCCGCGAAGAAATCGAAGCCGGTCTTCCGCCGCTTCAAACTAGTGTTTACGTGCATGCCTCTTAGGATTTAGAAGCCGGCGCCGATAACGGAAAACCAAAAAGGAGGAAAACCATGGGTGCTGTTGTTCACACATCTCGAATCAAGATCGTACGTGAAAATGGCCCTACCCGCCGGGCCATGATCGAAGGATTCGACGAGCCGGTCTATTATGGCGTCCACGGCGGGATAAAGAGATTCTATAAAGTCGAGCCGGATAAGGAGCACGCGGCGACCCTGGATCATATTGCGGCTGCAACGGCCGGATGAATGATGGGCACGCTGGCAGCGGTGCTGTCAGGAAA
>CAZEKN010000180.1:0-5370 GCA_964512755.1 uncultured Desulfatibacillum sp.
ATCCGATAAGACACTGATATAGAATTAAACCAGAGGCCAAAGCGTCAACCCATTGAAAAAGACATTGTTTTTTATTCAAAAGTTGGTTTTGTTTTGTAAACCCTGCCCCAACAGCAGACCCAACTAGATCACCTTCGGAAGGATGCCCATGAAGACCACCAAACGCCGTGAACGCCCAAGCGTCGGCTACTACCTGTCGGCAATTTCTCGTCGACGCTGGTTTCTGATAACGCCCTTCTGCGTGGCGATGCTTATTGGGATGGTACTGGCCGTTAAGCTGCCCAAGCTCTACGAAGCGAGTACGCTCATATTCGTGCAACCCCAGAGGGTTTCGGAAAAGATCGTAACGCCGGTGGTCGACAAGGATGTCGAGAACCGCATCAGCACGCTTTCCCAACAAATTATGAGCCGGAGCAACCTGGAACGGGTCATTACCAATTTCAATCTCTTCGCGGATCCAAAATCGCGTGACATGCTGATCGAGGATAAGCTCGCCATTTTACGCAAGCGCATAAAAGTTGAGGTGGGACGAACTCGTTCGAGCAAGGATACGGACTCCTTTTCCATCATCTACCAGGATTATGACCCCCAGACCACCATGAAGGTGGCAAATGGGCTGGCAACCTTTTTCATCGACGAAAACCTCAAGGTGCGGGAGGGGATGGCTGTCGGCACCAGCGATTTTCTCGACTCCGAGCTAGAGGCGATGCGCAACCGCCTGGAGGACCAGGAGCAGCTACTGAAGAAATTCCGCGAAAAGAATATGGGCGAATTGCCCGAGCAATTGGACTCGAACCTGAGGATTCTGGAGCGGCTTAACCAGCAGCTGGCGCAGAAGGAGGAGAGCCTGCGCAGTGCGCGGGTCTCCCTGGCAGCGCTTGAAAGTGAAATCGCTATCAAACAGAGCGCCTTGGCGGCGCTGGCACCGCCGCCCGGTCCGACTGCCCCGGGCCGGGAGAGCGAGGACCAAATGAGCCTCGATCAACTCAGGGATAAGCTCGCCGGCCTCCAGTCCAGCTATACGGACCAGCACCCTGATGTCGTGCGTCTTAAAGCCAAAATTAGAAAGCTTGAGAAGCAACAGACGGGAACGGGTCAGGGTTCGGATCCGGCAACGTCGGCCACGGCTGACGCCGCCTCCTCCGCCCGGCGTTATTCTTCGGCTCAGCTGAACGCGGAAGCGGTGCGACAGAAGACCGTCATCAACGGTTCGATCAATGCCCTGGAAGTGGATATCTTTCGTTTGAACCAGGAGATACGGGATTACCAGCGCCGGGTCGAGGCTGCGCCCAAGCGTGAGCAAGAGCTTCTAAGCATTAAGCGGGACTACGATAACATACGGTCCTCATACAACTCGCTCCTGAACCGCAAACTGGAAGCCGATATCGCCGTGAACATGGAGCGGAAGCAAAAGGGCGAGCAGTTTCAGATTGTGGATGTCGCCCGGCTTCCTGAGAAGCCCATTTCGCCGGATTTTCGAAAGCTTTTCTTGATAACGGTTTTGGCTGGATTGGGCCTGGGCGGTGGCGTGGTCTTCCTTCTTGAAATTACGGACACATCGGTGCGGCGTCTGGATAAGCTTGAGGAAGAGATCGGCTTGCCCGTGCTAACGACGGTCCCCCGAATTTTCGATGAAGGCGATCACCGACAGCATCGTATGAAAATGATCGCGACGGCGGCATCCCTTGTGGTGGCATTCCTTCTCACCGCCACCTTTGCCGTGATGGCGTTGCGTGGCGTTTAGGGCATTTCCGCAATCGGTCCGATCGTCCGGTTGGATGATGGGATCGCGCGGCCGGAGTGCTATCGCGGTTTCATCCAGCTGGCGGCAACGGCCCTACGCGGTGCAAGGCGCGGACGTCTTTCGGTTTGAGCGGGCGATTTCACTCTGAATACCATTAAACAACCACCGATAAACAACCACCGATAGAGGTGACACGTTGGGTAAGATCTCGAAGGCACTCACGAAGTACGCTAGCGAAAAAAAAGAGGAGATTCTGGCGCCGCTGGATCGCCTGTCATTGACGGCGGACGACATGGAGGTGCTCATCGCCTTTGATGAAAGGACCGGCCACCTGCTCAAGTGCGACCCGGAAACCGGTATCGTGGACGAAGGGCGGATCGATGAACTGCGGAACAACGGCACCATCATACGACTTCTGCAAAATGAGTTGATCCATCCCGGCGGCAAGCTGACCCCCAAGGGTGTCGAGGAGGCCCAACGCCTCGCGAAGATGGCCGCTGCGCTTCCCCGCCGGACCACGGCCATGCAATCGGCTGAGGGCTCCAGACTGAGCGCAGGCAATGCGTTGTCGGATGCGGTGACACGGGTCGAGGCCGAGCAGAAACTGCTCGAAACGATAGAGTCTTTCCGGGAAACCCGGCCGATCCCGAAGGGAGAGACAGGCAGAGGCGGTGAGGTTTCAGCCAAGACGGAGGCCCCGCAGCTTGCCCCGGCGGCGCAGCCGCTGAAGGTCGTGTCGGATCCCCGGCTGACGCAGCCGTTGACGAAACCGTCGCCGCCCGAAATGCCTTTCCGAATGGAGCCGGCCCCGGCAACGAAGCCCCAATCAGACTTGGCGGCGCAAGTATCTTCGGCATTTGATGAAGCCCGCTTGCCACGTTGGGATGACGCGGCCATTGATCGCAACCTGGTAGCACTGCATGACCCGCATTCCTTCGAGGCGGAGCAGTTCAAAATTTTGCGCACCAATATCCTTTTCCCCCTGGCCGGCAGCCCACCGCGCTCGATCCTGCTGACCAGCACGGCTCCGGGGGAGGGCAAGACCTTTTCCGCTGCGAACCTTGCGATCAGCATCGCCCTCAACATCAATCGCTACGTGCTCCTGATTGATGCGGATTTGCGCCGGCCGCAGATGCACACCCGCTTCGGATTTCCAGCAGTCCCCGGCCTCAGCAACTATCTGGCCGAGGGCCGTCCCCTCTCAACATTGTTGCTGCACACCAAAGTCGAGAAACTTACTCTTTTGCCAGCAGGCCCGCCCCCGGACAACCCCTCGGAGCTGATCTCCTCGGAACGCATGGCGAATCTGCTGACCGAAGTCACTGCCCGCTATCCCGATCGCCTCATCGTGATCGACGCACCGCCGCCGGCCATGGCGGCCGAAACCGGTGTTCTGGCCAGGCAGGTGGACGGTATCCTGGTGGTTGTCCGTTACGGCGGCACGCGGCGTGAAGCGCTGGCTGATCTGGTCAACCGGCTCGGGGAGAAGAAAATACTCGGGAGTATCGTAAACCGCGTGGAAACGACGGACTCGCGCTATTACGGCTACAAGTACGCCGGCTATGGAAAGTCTAACCGGAAGTAGGTTTCGCCGACGGCTGCGGCCTGTATCTGTATTTTCCCGCCGAATAAACAAATACCGATAATTTTCAGATAGATAGATTGCAAAAACTATTGTAATCCACCGGGCGGAGCTGTATGCTAAGTGTATCACAGCCTCGCCAGAGTTCTTCGCGGTTACCGTAACGCTGAAAAATCACCACCAAGCCAATTGAGGGGGATCGCACGATGAAAACAAGATGGTTGCTTACGATCGTATTGGCACTCGCGGGTTGGATCTTCGCCGCCGACCCGGCTTTCAGTCAGGACAAGGCGGTGCAGGGTTTGTCGGTGAGGTCTCAATCGACTGAGTATCGAATCGGCGGCGGGGACGTATTGGAGATTGCCACCTGGAAGGAGCAGGAGCTGACGCGCAGAGACATTCTGGTCAGAGTGGATGGAAAGATTTCCTTCCCACTGCTCGGCGACATTGCGGCCGCCGGAATGACGCCGGTGGAGCTGACCGAAACCATCCAGAAAGGGCTGACGAAATACGTCACGGCTCCGGTCGTGACCGTCACCGTCACCAACCCGGGCAGCCAGAGAGTGTATGTCCTCGGCGAAGTTGTGAGAACCGGTGAATACCCGCTTACCAAGAATCTGACCGTCCTGCAGGCATTCGCCCTGGCCGGCGGGTTCACGCAGTGGGCGGCTAAAGACGAAATCATCCTGCTGCGAAAGGACGGCCCCAAGGAAAGAATATTCAAGATCAACTACAAGGACATCGTCAAGGGCAGGGATGTTGAAAACAACCTCACGTTGCAGGCCAACGATACCATCGTGGTGCCCTAATCAGATTAGGTTGGCAGGTCCTGGGGGTTTTTTGAGTTGAACCCGGCGCGTTTTTTGGATATGAGCTTTAACTCGATCAACCATATCAGCCCAACAACCCGAACGGGGAGGAAAAGATGAAAACCCTGCATGCCCTGATCGCCTCAGCCATCGTGGCGGTGTTCACTTTGGTCGGTTCAGCTTCCGCCGCGCAACTCACTTTCACTCCCCGCGCCACCGTCACCCAGGAGTACAACGACAACATCGACCTCGACCGCCGGAACAAAATGGATGACTTCATCACCACCGTCACGGTCGGCGGCACGCTCGAGCTGCAAGGGCAGCTGACCGGTCTGCGGATTGACTACGCCCCCGGCTACTCGTTTTACGCCGACCATGACGAGTACGACAGCTGGCAGCATAACTTACTCGGAACCGCTTGGCATGATTTCAGCCGGCAGACGCGTCTGGAGCTCAACAATTACTTCCTGTACACCAAGGACCCCCTGGCCGACGACGACGTCGAAGACCAGAGAGGCAACATCATCGTGAGCGGCAACGACCAGAGCCGGCGGAACCGCGACACCTACTGGCGCAACCAGGCCACGGCCCGGCTGAGGCATCAATTCGGCGTCGAGGACTCCGTGTACGCCCAGTTCACGCACGGGCTGCTGAAGTACGACGACCCGACCGAAGAGGACAGCCAGGAGATTTCCCCCTCCGTCGGCCTGACCTACTGGTTTACCCAGTGGACGGGCATGGAACTGGGTGGCGAGTACACCCGGGGCCTCTACGACGAGGACACCTCCAGCGACTTCAACAACTATCGCGGGCGGCTGCGCCTGAACCAGCGGGTCACGCGGCAGTTCGGCGTCTACGGCGAGTACCTCCAGATCTTCAGGGATTTCGATGAAGAAGGCGGCGTGAGCACCGGCGGCGATGAGGAGAACAACTACTGGGTCTATGCGCCTTCGGCCGGCGTGTTCTACCAATTCGATCCGACGCTCACATCTTCCCTCGGTGCCGGCTATTTTTACCAGCAGATCGAGAACGCGGACGATCAGCAGGGCCCCTTCATCAACGCCGACATCAACAAGCTCTGGGACTTCCAGCGCTGGAGCATCCGGGCGCGCGGTTCGAGCGGGATCGACAGCCAGGACTTCAGCGATACAAACCAGGGCTTTGAACGCTACGCCCAGACCGAGCTCATCGGCAAGTACAATTTCACGCGCGATTTCTTCGGCGACCTCGGGCTT
>CAZEKN010000181.1:0-5317 GCA_964512755.1 uncultured Desulfatibacillum sp.
AATCACCATGGACTTTGCACTCAACAAGGAACAGCTGGACATCGTCAGGGCGGCCCGCAGTTTCGCGCTCAAGGAGTTCCCGGAGCGTGCCCGCGAATTCGACCGCGAGGAGAAATTCGATCTCGGCCTGTGGAAAAAGGCCTGTGAACTCGGCTTTGTGGGGGTCTTCATCGACAAGCAATACGGCGGACTCGGCTATGGGTTCCTGGAGCACTGTCTCATCAACGAGGAGTTCTGGGCGGTGGAGCCGGGCATCGGCGCCGCGATTCTGTCGGCCACCTTCGGGGCCGAGTTGATCCAGATGTTCGGCAGCGAAAACCAGAAGAAAAGCATCCTGCCCCAGCTGGCGGAGGGCCAGGCCATCATCGGCACGGCCATCACCGAGCCGGATGCCGGCAGCGATGTCACCATGGCCGTCACCACCGCGGTGCGAATCGGCAGCGAGTGGGTCATCAACGGCTCCAAGATGTTCGCTACGAACGGCACCACCGCCACCTACATCAACGTCTTCTGCCTGACCGACCCGGAGAACCGCTCGCGCCACAAGCGCCACAGCTTCATTCTGGTACCCACCTCCGCCCCTGGCTACCAGGCCATCAAGATCCATGGCAAGCTCGGGATCCGGGCTTCGGACACGGCGGAGCTGGTCTTGAAGGACCTGCGCGTTCCGGCCGAAAACCTGGTCGGAGTCGAAGGCGAGGGCTTTTCCCAGCTGATGGCATTCTTCAACCACACCCGGCTGCACGTCTGCGCCCAGGCCGTGGGGCTCTCGCGCGCGGCCCTGGAAGAAGCCGTGCGCCACGTCAAGGGCCGGGTCCAGTTCGGGCAGCCCTTGGCGGCGTTTCAAGCCACCCAGTTCAAGATCGCCGAAATGGCCACCCGCATCCGCGCTTCCCGCAATCTCTACTATGAGGCCGCCTGGAGCGCCGACCGCGGCAAGCTCGATCACGGGCTCGTGGCCATGGCCAAATGGTTCTCCGGCCAGACCGCCGTTTACTGCGCCGACGAAGCCCTGCAGCTGCACGGCGGCTACGGCTATATCGACGAATACAAGGTTCAGCGCCTCTACCGCGACGCCAAGATCCTCGAAATCTACGAGGGGACCAAGGAGGTCGAAAAGACCATCGTCGCGCGCGGTTTGTTGCGATAGGGGCGTGGGACGCCCGCCGGATGGATCGCGAACTGGACATCGCCCTTCTCGCCAGGATCCAACGGATCCCCATCGTCGCCACCCTGCGCCTTCAGATCGTGCGCTTCGACGACGGTTTCTGCGAAACCCGGGTGCCGCGCAGGCTTAAATACGACGGCGTGTTTGCGTCGTTTCACGGCGGCTTGCTGATGACGATCGCCGACAGCACGGCGTGCTTTGCGATCCTGACCCGCACCGGGCCCGATACGCGCCTGACCACCACCGATATGAACATCCGCTTCCTTGCCCCCTGTCTGACCGACGTGACCGCCCAGGCAACGGTGATCAAATTCGGCCGCACCCTCTGTCCGGTGGCTGTCGACATCTTCGACCAAGCGGGCCAACAGGTGGCTGTCGCCCAGGTCACCTACATGCTGCTCTAACCATCCTTGCCGAAGGCGGAGAGAAGAATAATGAGGGGAATCCTGGCGGGCTACCGGCCGTTTCAACCAGCGCCCTATCTCTGCAACATTATCCTGATGTGACCGCCGTCATCGTTGCCGATTTCGCCTCGTCCAACATTTTGCGCAGTGTATGCGCCAAATCGTTCAAGGCCAGCGGCTTGAAAGCGAACTCCCGGATCCCGGCGGCGCGGGCTTTTTCCTCGCTGGCCTGGTCGCTGAAGCCGGTGCAGAGCAGGATCGGGAGATCCGACCGGATTTCCAGCAGCCGCTTCGCCAGGCTCAGGCCATTCATCTGCGGCATGGTCATGTCGGTAATGAGGGCATCATAACGGCCGGAATTAACGCTGAAGGCCTCGATCGCCTCCAGCGGACTGGTCCGGGTTTCGACCCGGTATCCCAGCCGTTCGAGCATCTGCTGGGTCATGTCGGTCAAAAACTTTTCATCGTCCACGACCAGAACGGTCTCCGAGCCGGTGGGAAGCCTCTTGTCGGCGGCGGCGGGCACGGTATGGCGGCCTTCCAGCGCCACCGGGAAATACACATGAAAGCTGGTCCCATGCCCGATCTCGCTGTAGACCTTTATGAAACCGCCATGGGATCGAACAATCCCGTGAACGACGGAAAGCCCTAAACCGGTGCCCTTTCCAAGTTCCTTGGTCGTGAAATATGGCTCGAAGATCCGCTCTCTGACCAACGGATCGATACCCATCCCGCTGTCCGTCACGGTCAGCTTGACGTATTCCCCGGCCTCGATTTCCGGTTGAAACCGCAGATCCTCTTCGGCCAGAACTGCCTTCTCCAGGCCGATCTTCAGCACCCCGCTCTCCAGCTTGTCCATCGCGTGAGAGGCATTGGTGCACAGGTTCATCAGCACCTGCTGCATCTGGGTGGGATCGGCGAGGATGGTTCCGGCGTCCGCATGGATGCTCTGGCGCACATCGATGCTGCTGGGCAGGGTGGCCTTGAGAAAATGGTAGGTCTCCTTGACCACCGGCTTCAAGTTGACCAGCAGCCGCTGCTGTTCACCGCGCCGGCTGAAGGTCAGAATCTGCTGAACGAGTTGCCGCGCGCGATCCGCGGCGGTCAGGATCTGATTGACATAGAGCATGTCGGCCGCCGTCATGCTGTCCGAGATTTCCAGGATGTTGGCGTTGCCGATAATGACGCTCAGAATGTTGTTGAAGTCGTGAGCAATGCCGCCGGCCAGGGTGCCGATGGCCTCCATCTTTTGGGCCTGCTGCAGCTGAGCTTCCAGTTTCTCCTTCTCCAGCCGGGCGCTGATTTCGGTGACGAAAGAATACGATAATCCATGTCCTTCTTTTTCGATATAGTTCGCCGCGATCTCGACCGGAATCAGGGATCCGTCCCTCCGGCGGTGTTGGGACTGCACCACGCGAACCCGATCTTCGGCGAGCTTACGACGTTGGGCGGTCCATTTTTCGCGCGAAAAGGTCGGGTCGATGTCAAAGATGGTCATGCCGAGCAGTTCCTCCCGACTGTAACCGAGACTGCGGCAGGCATGTTCGTTCACTTCCTGAATCCGGGCGTCATCGCCAACTCGAAAGATCCCCATCGCGGCGTTTTCAATGCAAAACCGGGCCAGCTGCAAGTTCTCCTCGGCTTTTTTGCGCTCGGTGATGTCCATCGAAGAGCTCTCATAGTACCGAATGCGCCCTGCGTCGTCTTTAGCTGCGACGGCCTGAATCTCAACCCAGAAACTGCTGCCGTCCCGCCGGCGCATATGGAGTTCGCAGGATCCGCCTTTGCTGTGCCCTTCGACCATGGCTTTGAAGCGTTCCCGGTCCTGCGGATTGACGTATAAATCCGTCGCCGGCCGAGCCAGAAACGACTCCCGGTTCGGATGGCCGTACATCGCCACCAGAGCCGGGTTGGCGTCGATGATGCGGCCGTCCGCATCCGAGCGGCAGATTCCGATCGGCAGGTTCTCGAAAAGGCTGCGGTAGTGCATCTCGCTCTCGTAGAGCGCCTGCTGAGTCTCCGAAAGCTTTTCGTAAGCAGCCTTGATCCGTTTGAACTGATCCGTGATCTGCGACCGCATGCTGATGAAGGAACGGGCGAGTTCGCCGATCTCATCGGAGCGGTCGATCAGCTCGGTCGGCCGGCCTTCGGATTTCATCTCCCGGCCGAACGATGCGGCGGTTTCAGCGAGCCGGCGAATGGGAAAGGTGAACCGTACCGCCGCGCGCCGACTCAACCAGCCGACCACGAACAGAGTGGCGGCCAGGATCAACAGCATGGCGATGCCGATGATCCGGCTCTGATGCGAAACATAGGAGCTGTATTCTCCGGCAATATCCCGGCCGCGCTCCCGCGTAAAAACAACGGCCGACAGAAATTCGTCCATATAGGTCGTCGCAGCGACCATGAGCGTCCGGCCATCAACCCACGCGCCGATGGGCGTCATGGTCATGTATTTTTGGGTGATCCGCCCGTCTTCTTCGAGCCAGTCGTAGTAACCCGAAACCTCGCCTCCAGCCAGGGACGGCTCGAAAGTTTTCCACCAGGACGGCAATTTCTCAGCCAGTGTTCGCATGTTGAAATCGATCAAATCGGGATTGGGATGCAACCGCATGATGCCCGTGCCGGCCTCGTAAAGGCAGGTATAGCCGGTCAGCCCGACGCGCTGCACGGCGATGCTGTTTACGGCCGAGCTTTGCTGGAGCTGCTCGATGGTGGTTCCCGGCTGGGAATCGATGAGCAGTTCGAGTTGCCGGGCCACCTCACGCGCCCGGCTGTGGATGATTTTTTCCCCGTCCCGGACCGTCCGCGTCTCGATTTCGGCCTCGAGTTGCCGCATGGAGCCGTCGATCAGCCCGGCGATATGGCTCTGCGCTAAAAAAGCTCCCGTGAGGGTGCAGATGGAGAACGCCAGCAATGGGACAAACGATAAGACCAAGTACTCCCGATTCAGACTGCGGATCAGCGATACCGTTCCCGTTTGCGCACGATTCATTTCAACGGCTCCTCGAAGTAACTTGGAAGGCCTCTCGCCAGGGGTCACGCCTCGTCCAGCGCAGCAGATGATCCGGAAGGGAACCTGAGACGATTTCTACTATTATCGCAAAAAAAACAGTATTTTTGAAATTTATTTCTTCGGGTGACATTCGTCGCAATTCGCGCGGATTTCGGAGGCCATATTGCGTTGAGCCCCGGCGACGCGGCCGGTACCATATGCATCCAGTCAATTATGCAGACAATTTTCTCCAGCTCTTTGAAGAGAGACTGGGTTTTCTCATCCGGCAATGGCTCTGGAACGTGCATAATTCTGTTACAGCTAATTAAAAACGCTTTCTGAACTTTGGGAGTTGCATTTATCCTGACTCAAAAAACGAAAATGCGAGATCCGGGTCAAAAATCGATTTTGAATTGCAATGCATGGGGATATATGAAACCAACAACACCCTCACACGATCGCTTGCTCCCTAAGAGGCGCTGATGCCTGCCATCCTTTATACGAGGAGAGGAACAGCTGGGTCGACGAAGGTGAAAAGGAGCGAATCAAACAGTGTCTCATCACGTGGAGCTGATCCAGAAACTTAACGTCAGCGGTATCTTGGGAAAGTCACTGATGTTGAGGCGATGCGCTGGATTGAAAACTTGTATGGTTGAAACAGAACTGGGGCAGAGCGCTTGTGCCTGCCCCAAATTACCTGCTTTTGGTTGATTCGGTCGGGAAAGGTGAAAAATTTCAGGACCGGATTAG
>CAZEKN010000182.1:0-5291 GCA_964512755.1 uncultured Desulfatibacillum sp.
CCGCTGCCGCCGGCGTCGACACTGACATAACGGTCGCCGATCAGCCCTTCGGTCTTGATCGAGGCGATGGCATCGTCATAGACTTTGATTCCCTTGCGGATCCGCAGCTCCACCACCGCCATCTGCTTGTCCTGATCCATGGTCATCTGTCCGACCCGTCCGGCCTCTATCCCGAGCATGTTGACGACGCTGCCGGACCTCAGGCCGGTCACCTGGGTGAACCGTGCGGTCAGCGGGTAGGTGTCGTCCTCGAACAACCCGAGATCCCCGAGATTGATCGTCATATACCCGATGCAGACCAAGCCGACCAGTACGAAGATTCCGACCACCGATTCTTTTGAATACCTCTGCATGCCAAATTACCTCCGAGTGCCGCACTGAAACGTGGCGATGGGTTTTTGATCGAACCGCGCGAATTCCATAACCGACTCGATTTCCACTTGGGGCTTGCCCTGCGCCATGCCGACCGAGATCCGGAAATCAAAGCATTGATCCGAGGGGATCTCCTTGCGGAAGGTCTCCTCCAGCTCGCGCATGCCATGCTCCCGGAAATCCGTCGTGAACTTATCGAGGATGCGCCGGGCTTCCTCCAGGTCGGAAAACGGCAGGATGGTGGTGAACTCATTGATCGTCTGCCGCGTGGAAAATCCGCCGACGGCGCCGAAGTGCTTGCGGATGTAGTTACCCAGGGACCGCAGGGTCTGCTGGGCCGCATCATGGCTGACCGTCGCGCTGACGTCGTCCATGTTATCGAAGCTGAAGATCAGCACGGCATAGGATTCGTCCGCCCCGCGCCGGGCCAGCTCCGTCTGGTAGCGGATCTTGAAGTGCCGGCTGGAATAAAGCCCCGTGATGTCCTCTTGCAGACTTTCCAGGCTCTGCAGGAGGACATCATGGAAGGGATGGTTGAAGTTCTCCATCGCTTCCGGAGTTCCTTCGAAAACGATCTGCTTGTCCCACAAGGCCAGAATGCGATTGGAGATGAAAAACACGTCCGGGATCTCGTGGCTGATCAGCACCGCAGTGAACCCGACCTTCTTCTTGTACTCGGCGATCATCCCCAGGATCGCATTCTTGCGGATGGGATCCTGACCGGTCGTGGGTTCGTCGAAGAGCACGATCTGCGGGTCGGTGACCAGAGCCCGGGCCAGAGCAGCGCGCTTCTGCATGCCGCCCGAGATCTCCGAGGGGTACTTGTGCGCCACGTCGGTCAGCTCGGTCTGCTCGATCCGCGCCATGGCCTTGGCCACGATCTGTCGGCGGCCGAGCCGGGTGGTGTGTTTGAGCGGCAGGGCCACGTTCTCGAACACGGTCATGGAATCGAAGAGGGCGTTGTTCTGGAACATGTAGCTGATGCGGCCGATGTATGCGTTCCATTCCGGCCGGCTCATCCGGTGGATGGGCTTGCCTTGGTACAGAATCTCGCCGGAGTCGGGTTTGAGGAGGCCGATGATATGCTTCAGCGTCACGCTCTTGCCGGTGCCGCTCAAGCCGATGATCGTGGTTACTTCGCCTTCGTAGATCCGCAAGCTGACGCCGTTCAGGATCGTGCGCTCGCCGAAGCGCTTGGTGACGTTGCGAAACTCGATCAGGGGCTGCTGTTCCATTTAAGTTCCTTAAAGCAGAAACGAGGTGACCACGTAATCCGAAACTAGAATCATGACACAGGAGAGCACCACGGCCGAGGTGGTCGACAGGCTCACGCTCTTGGAACCGTAGCTGTCCGTCCGCAGGTGGGTAAAGTAGCCTTGGAAACAGCAGATGGTGATAACCAGCACGGCGAAAACGATCGACTTGATGAATCCGCCTCGGACGTCCAGCCACTCCACGCTGGCGTCGATGCGATAGGTATAGGCGCCGGAGTTGGCTCCCATCAGGATGACCCCGCTCAGGTATCCGCCCAGAATGCCGATCAGGTCGAAGAAGGCCGTCAGGATGGGGAAGCTGACTAGGGCGGCGGCGATGCGCGGACTGATGAGATAACCGAGCGGGTCGATGCGCATGGTGGTCAGGGCGTCGATCTGTTCGGAGATGCGCTGGATGCCGATTTCGGCGGTCATGGCGGATCCGGCCCGCGCGGTGATCATGATCGCCGTCAACACGGGTCCCAGCTCACGGATCAGGGATAGCGACACCGCCGTTCCCAGGAAGCCGACGGCGCCGAATTTGTTCATGACGTAATAGAGCTGCAGGCCCAGCACCATGCCGGTAAAAAAGCCCACCAGCGCCACAATGCTCGCCGACTTGGCTCCGATGAAGTAGATTTGGTTGATGATCTCGGGAATCTGCTTGTAGTGAAAAATCTGAATGAACGCCCGACACAGGAAGATCGCCATGGCACCCAAGGTGTTGTTGAGCCGGATGCCGAAGCGGCCGAACGGGTTCAAGATGGCCGCCAGAATCGGTCCCCGCCCGGTAGGGGATGCCGGGACCGCCTCGTTGTCGGGTAGCTGGTCGACTGCCATGGAATGAACTCCGTTGGCCCAATATAGGGGTAGACCGGCACCGAAGCGCTAAAAAACCCCTTGCATTTGCAGGATTGACAACTACTATCGGGATTCGATAATGCTTGATTAATTTGGAAAAAATAGCACAATGATCCGATAAGTCAACCAACCTTCAAGAAACGCTGGGTCGATTTCCGGCCTGATCGTTGCGGGAGAAATGACATGAAGGACAAGATTCGACCCGTATGTGTCATTGTTCGGGACGGCTGGGGGCGCAACGAGAACCCGAGGGGGAATGCGGTCCTTGCCGCCCGCACACCGAATCTGGACGCCTATCTGAGAACCTATCCCTGGACGTTGCTGGAGGCTTCCGGTGAAGCGGTCGGCTTGCCCGGTGGATACCAGGGGTCGAGTGAAGTCGGGCATTTGAACATGGGCGCCGGGCGAATCGTTCTGCAAGAGTTAAAGCGCATTGATGACGCTCTGCGCGACGGCTCCTTCTTCGAAAGCCATAATTGGAAATCCCTGATGAATTCCTGGCGCCGGCAGAAGAGCCGGCTCCATTTGCTGGGGTTGCTCCAAGACGAGGGCGTTCATGCGCACCAGGAACATCTGTTCAAAATCATGGCGCGCGCCCGAGCCGATTACCCGGACGGCGAGATGGTCATCCACCCGTTTTTAGATGGCCGCGATACGCCGCCACGAAGCTCGCTGGAGTATCTGGCGAAGCTCGATCAGGTCATCAAAACCACTGGCAAATGTGCGATAGGGACCGTAATGGGCCGTTACTACGCCATGGATCGATCCAGCGCGTGGGCGTTAACGGACCAGGCCTACCACTGCATTGTTTCAGCGGAAGGCCGCCGCGCACCGTCGGCCCAGGCCGCCGTCATGGAGTCTTACGAGAGGGATAAAACACCCGATCAGGTTGAAATGTTTGACGAGTACATTCCCCCTTACTGCATCGGCGGCTACCGTATGGTGGTGGATGGCGATTGCATGTTGCACACGAATTATCGCCAGGATCGGGCCATTCAGCTGTCCAGGGCCTTCGTCGACCCCAATTACCCGGGAACGCTCAAACGTAAGCCGGAAGTCGTTTTTAGGGGCTTCACCAGATACTACGATGAATTCGAGGACTATCTGATGGAGCCGCTGGGCGGCGGCGGCAGCATGGACCACCTATTGGGAGAAGTCATATCGGCGGCCGGCTTCAGGCAATTGCGAATATCCGAAACCCAGAAATACCGCCATGTCACCAGCTTTTTTAATGGAAAATCGACCACGCCCTATGCCAGCGAAGACGATGTGGAGGTCAAGGGCCGCTTCGATCCGGCAACGTTCGCGAGCCACCCGGAGATGGAGGCTTACCGGATTACGGATGAATTGTTGAACCGCCTGAGAGACAACCCCTATCAATTCATCCTGGTGAATTATGCAAACGGCGACATGGTCGGGCATACTGGAAATTTCGAGGCGGCAAAGCAAGCCATCGAGGTGGTGGATGAGTGCGTCGGACGGCTGGTTTTGCGTTTGCTCGAACTGAACGCGCACGTGTTCATTACCGCCGACCACGGAAATGCAGAACAAATGATCGACTATGAGACCGGGATGGTGAAAACCAGCCACACCACGTTCCCGGTCGAGTGCATCTATGCCGCGATGGATGCGCCCGGAAAGAGATTGAAGAAAACCGGCAAATTATCAGATATCGCGCCAACCGTTCTTCGCTTGCTGTCTCTCGATATCCCCAAAGACATGACGGCCGATCTACTCATTGGAGGATAAGAAATCCATGGATGTGCTTTCGCTCGCCCAAGCCGGCTTCTCGCGCCTCGATGTTTCCGCGAAGGTTAAATCCGCCGCCCTGGCCAACCTGAGTACCTGGTTGACCGATCCTGCTTTCGTCGAGTACACCGCCCAGATCCGCTACCTGATCGAGGCCGGCAAATGGGACGTGCTGCTGGACTCTTTCTACCAGGTGATCCCTTTCGGCACCGGCGGCCGGCGGGGGCCGGTCGGCATCGGCCCGAACCGCATCAATGCCTGGACCATCCAAGCCTCGGCCCAGGGGCATTCCCAGTATTTGTTGAAAATCTACGGCGAAGCGGCCAGGCGCCGGGGCGTCGTCATGGCCTTCGATGTCCGCAGCTACCGGCAGAAGGGGATCTATTCCGAAGAGATCCCCAACCCCGTCCAAGACCTCGACGGCTGGAAGCTGGCCCGGGCTGCGGCCGAGGTCTACGCCGCCAATGGCATCAAGACCTACCTCTTTGAAAGCGTGCGCAGCACACCGGAGCTGTCGTTCGCCATCCGGCACCTCAAGGCCATCGCCGGCGACATGTTCAGCGCCAGCCACAACCTGCCCCCCGACAACGGCAAGAAAGTCTACGACGAGCATGGCGGCCAGCTTATCCCGCCGCACGATCAGACGCTGGTGGATGAGGTCACCGGCAACGTCCGATCGATCAAGCGCCTGCCGTTTGAAGATGCCCGGCGCCAGGGTCTGGTGATAATCATCGGCGAAGAGATCGACCGCGCCTACCACGCCAGCGCCGGTGCGGTATCGCTTTCTTCGGATCGCGGCCTGAAGATTTTTTATTCCCCGCTGCACGGCACCGGCGTCACCACGGTCTATCCGGTGTTGAAGGGCCTGGGCTTCGACGTGACGCTCTGCCCGGCGACCTCCAACTTGAGCGGGGCCTTCGAAAAGGTGACCTTCAACATCCCCAACCCGGAAGTGGTGGAATCCTTCAACACCTCCCTGCCGCTGGCACAGAAGACCGCCTCCGACATCCTGCTCAGCACCGACCCGGACGCGGACCGCATCGGCATCATGGTGAA
>CAZEKN010000183.1:0-5240 GCA_964512755.1 uncultured Desulfatibacillum sp.
CCGTCAGCGTCGGCATGGTGCTTGCGGCCGGCTTGTCGGTTAAGATGGGGCGACTGTCCGCGGTGGCGTATCGACGGATGACCGCATTGCTGCGTCGCTTGAGGCTACCGGTTGCAGCCGCTGCCGACCCCAAACAGGTGCTGGAAGCCCTGCGTCGGGACAAGAAGCGCGAAGCCGCCGTGATCCGCTTCGTGCTGTTGGATGACATCGGGCGGGCTTCAGTGAAGGAGATCGAATTACGCGAGCTGGAACGGCAGGTGGTGGAATTTCCCGAAATTTTAAGGCAGGAATTGCGTCCATGAAACAAATGCCTCCATCGGACCAGAGCGCGCCGAACCCTCCCGGCGACGAAGACAAACAGCTCACGGAACAGCGCAGGATCATCGACCGCCTGGACCAGGAGATTCTGCGGCTGTTCAACGAGCGGCTGGCGGCCGCCGGCCGGATCGGCGAATTGAAACGACGGTTGGGGCTGCCTGTCCGGGACACCCGCCGCGAAGCCGAAGTGTTCCGGCGGCTCATGGGCATCAACCGGGGCGGCCTCCTGACGAACCGTTACGTCGTCAAGGTGTTCGCCGCCCTCATGGCGGCGGCCCGCGACGTCCAGGGATCACCGGCGCATGCCGCCGACGGCTTCGGAACACCGGCGCTGTTTGCGGTTTTCGGCAACCCCGTGGTTCACAGCCTCAGCCCGGTGATGCACAACGCGGCCTTCGCCGCTACCGGATTCAACGGCGTTTACGCGGCCATCCGCGTCAAGGACATTCGTCTGGCCGCCGCGGGCATGCGCTCGCTGGGACTGCGCGGGGCCAGCGTCACGCTGCCCCACAAGGAAACGGTCATGGCCTGCCTGGACACCATCGACCCGTCCGCCCGACGCATCAAGGCCGTGAACACGATCGTCAACGCGGACGGCGAGCTGAAGGGCTTCAACACCGACTGCGCCGGTGCCCTGCAGGCGCTCAGGGAAAAGGTTCCTGTCTCCGGGCAAACGGTCGCCGTGATCGGTGCCGGCGGGGCCGCTCGGGCGGTGGTCCATGGCGTCCTGTCGGCCGGCGGGACGGTGTGCGTTTTCAACCGTTCCAGGGAAAAAGGGGAGGCGCTGGCAACGGAGCTGGGCGCGGAGTTCAGGCCCTTGGAGGAGTTCACGGCCGAGCGCTTCGAGATTCTCGTCAACACCAGCCCGGTCGGGATGACGCCGCAGGCGGAGGAGAGCCCCGTGCCCCGTGAAAAGCTGCTGCCGGGGATGGTGGTGATGGACATCGTCTACACTCCGCTGAAAACACGCCTCTTGATCGAAGCCGAAGCTGCAGGGTGCGTGACGATCGACGGGCTTGCGATGTTCGTCTACCAGGGGGCGCGGCAGTTCGAGCTGTGGACCGGACTGTCCGCGCCGGTCGACATCATGCGCATGGCGGTCGAGGCCGAGTTGACATCCCGGCCGTAGTTGTTTTCAGGAAACCGCTTGAGAAAGAGCGACTCTATGCGCGCCATCAAAACGCTTTCGTCTCCCGTTAACGCGCAGGTATCCGTGCCGGGCTCCAAGAGCTACACTCACCGGATGCTCATCGCCGCCGCCCTGTCGAACGGGCCGTGCGCGATCCAAAATGCCCTCGACAGTGAGGATACCCATTTGACTCTGGAAGCTTTAAAAAAATGGGGCGTTCGGGTCGAACACGATCAAGATACGATCGTCGTGCATGGCAGAGGCGGCAGGCTTGAGGCCAGCGCCGCCCCCATTTTTTTAGGAAACTCCGGAACATCCATGCGCCTGCTGACAGCCGTTGCTGCGCTGGCGGAGGGCCGATCGGTGCTGACCGGCACCGAGCGCCTCCAGGCCCGTCCGATTCAGGATCTGCTGGAGGGACTCCATCAGCTGGGCGTGGCCGCCCGGTCGCTGGCCGGAAATGGATGCCCGCCGGTTGAAGTTGCAGGGGGCGGTGTGGGCGGCGGCAAGGCTTTCTTGAACTGCGCGCTCAGCAGCCAGTTTCTCTCGGCGCTGCTGCTGATCGGGCCGTGCACCCGCGACGGCATCGAGATCCAGGTACAGCGGGGGCCGGTATCGCGGCCTTACATTGACATCACGCTGGACACCATGGCCCGGTTCGGCGTCCATGCCGACCGTAACGCGTATGAATGGTTCAGGGTTCCGGGCGGCCAGCACTATCGATCCGGGCCATATCGGGTGGAGCCGGACTGTTCACAGGCCGGGTACTTCTGGGCCGCTGCGGCCGTTACCGGCTCCACCGTAGTCGTCAACGGAACCACCCCGGATTCCCGGCAAGGCGACATCCGCTTGGTGGAGATCCTGGCGCGCATGGGATGCAGGGTCAGCGCAAGCGCGAGCGGTGTCTCCGTCACGGGCGGCGAACTGTCGGCAACCGAAATCGACATGAGCGACATCCCGGACGTGGTGCCCACGCTCGCGGTGGTGGCCGCATTCGCCCGCGGCCGGACCATCATTCGCAACGTAGCGCACCTGAAGGAAAAGGAAAGCGATCGGCTGGCGGCCGTATGCTCCGAATTGAGCAAAATGGGGGTCAAGTCCGGATATGACGAAGATGGGCTCTGGGTGCAGGGCGGCCGGCCCAACGGCGCGGCCATCGACTGCCACAACGACCATCGCATGGCCATGAGCTTTGCCGTGGCCGGGCTGAAGGCCGCTGGAGTCAGGATCCTGGATGAAGCCTGCGTGCAAAAGTCTTTTCCCGCTTTCTGGGAGGTCTTCGAGGGGCTTTATGGAGGGGCCGGTCCGGTTGTTCAGTTGGAGTAGTGATAGGATTTGACGAGCTGCGCGATGAAATCCGAGACCTCTTGCTGCGTGCCCGACAGGAATAAATCCAGTTTCGTTTTGTGCGAGGCGTTCGTTTCCGAACCGACGACATTGGCCCTGATCTGGACGTCACGGTTGTCCAGATTGATGAACGCCACCAAAACGCAATCCGGTACGGTGCTGCAGAAGACCTCGACGCATAAATCCGCGGGGCCGACCTCGGTGATCAGGCCGATGTAGAAATTCAGTGGATGGCCCTCGCCGTCGACTGCAATGCAGGACACGGGCACCGACAGGGATATCCGCTGGTGTTTCTTCTTGCCGGCCGGAGGATCAGACTCGGCGGGGGCGGCCTTCTGCCGGTTTGGAGTGGCCCGCCTGTCTTCGGATTCGGCCATGGGCCTGCCAGCAGGCGGCGGAACCGCAATGAAAATGGCGCCGCACTTGGTGCATCGGACCTTCGAGCCATCCGGCTTCAACAGCTTTTCGTTCAAGCTGAATTTGCGCGAGCAGCCGTCGCATTCAATGATCATCGCGGACAGGTCCTCCTTGTTCATGCCATTTCGATGGCTTCGGTCGCCGACGCGACTACGAAAATGCGTTCATTGTTCCCCTTCAGGTCGGCCGGGACCATATAGAAGCCGGTCCGGTCCGGGGAATAGCCGGTGGTGTACCCGACGATCGTCTCGCCGTCGCTGAACCTCACTTGGATCTTCCGGCCGCCGCCGGGCACCTTGTCGCCGTAGCTCTTTTGGTGTTGCTTGTCGCCCTCGTAGCTTTTCACGAAAAACAGCGCCTTCAGCTCTTCAACGTGAACTTCCATCGGTTCGCCGTTGACCAGCTCCAGATGAAAAGTGGTTTTATTCGGAAAAAAATTATTGGTCTTGCCTTTTAGAATCGTGTTGTCCTTGAAGCGGACCACCACCTTGTTCGTGACCACGCCGTATTCTCCTGAGTGGCTGTTATTGTTTGAATAACTATTATCAGTTTAACACTTTTTTTCTCGGATGGCTATTGATTCCTCCAGATGTCCAGATGAGTGTGCGGGTGTCCAAAAGTCTGAGCAAGAAAACGAGGGGTCTTTCCGCCAACACCAAATGGGCGCGGAAGGCTCCGCACCCATTTGGCGGTCGTTGCTGCAGATAACGGACGAGGGACTATTTCGGCGGCTGCTTCAAGTAGCGGTAATAGCTGTCCAGGGTATAGACGGCGGCGAGCGGATTGTGGCCGAAGACCCGGTCCTTGGCCGCCAGCACCGTGCAGAAGGCGTCGCTGTATTTGAAGACCAGGGAATCGTGGCCGACGCACAGCCCCAGCAGAACGTTGAACTCTGTTTTGGCCGCATTCATCAGCATGGCCTGGGAGATGGGGTTGCACATGGACTCATGCCGGCCGATCGCGATCTTCTGGTCGTCGGCGATGCCGATGGTTTCCTTCGGGACCTGCCCGACCTTGCAGATGGCCGATACGATGTCGAAGCCTCTGGAGCGCAAGAAGTCCGCAACGAGCTTGCCTTCCCGGGCGAGCCCGGCACAGAAGATGAGCCCGATGCGGTGGTAATTCATGCGTTCAGCGAATTCGGCGATTTCGAGGATCCGCGGCTTCAACGGCTTCACATGGGCAGAGCCGCGCTCGCGCTCGGCATAGCCGGCCCCCTCCTGAACGGAGGCGGCATGCGCAAATGCACGGATCTCGGGCTTTTCATATTCTCGATGGGCCTGTGCAAACGTGCTGGCCTGGTTGCGGGTCGGGCAGTTTTCGGGATGCTTTCCATCCAGGTGCATGCAGAACCGGTCGGCATTCTTGAAAGGGCAGGCGGCGCAATCGGATGATTCGGCAGGGTGACGATCCGTTGTCATGGACTTCCTTTCTGGCTCTTCATTTTCCGTGAAAGGGCCCCAGGGTTTCCGCGGTCCCTTGAGCGACGCAGGCTGTGGTAGTCTTCGCGCACCAATTTACGATACAGGTGGTAAAAAAACAAACTCATAATTTCGGTGAATTTGCTGCCCTTTCCGTCCAGTTCGCTTGAGGACAGGCCTTCCAGGTTGCGCTGGTAATAATCGCGGTGCGAACTGCGCACGAACCGGCGGATGAAATCGGCGATGCGCTTCAATTCCTCGGGATCATAGCCGTCTTTGGGACCGAAACCCAGCCGGTCCATGTCCACCATCAGACGCCCGATGATGAGATCGTCACGCGAGTAGACCGGTTCGCCGTTCTTGGCATGGGCGCTGATGATCCCCCAGTCCTCCATGACCGCGAGCCATTTGCGGCCGATGCCGGTGGCTTCCCGAAAGGCCTCCCGCCCGACCACTTCGGTAGCCAGCAGGCGGTCGAGCGGGCGGAAATACTTGTTGTGAAGGTCCGACACGGCTTGGTCCGAGGGCGATTGTCTCCGGTTTTGCTTGAGGATCTTCTTGATCTCGGGGATCGGCCGAAAACAACTATCCAGCAACTCCTTGATCAG
>CAZEKN010000184.1:0-5240 GCA_964512755.1 uncultured Desulfatibacillum sp.
CTCGACCCGATCCGCAAAAACGCCGTTCACAGCATGATTTCCGACTACCAGCGGCGGTTCGGCTTCACCGGGGTGGTGGTGAGTCATGAAATCCCAGACATCTTCTTCATCGCTCAGCGCGTGGCGATGATCGACGAGGGCCGGATCCGGTTCGAGGGGACCCCGGAGGACATCCAGCGCGCCTCCGATCGGGAGGTTCGCAATTTCATCGAGGGTCTCGAAAGCCCCCGCGACGACCTCACGGGCATCGCCTCCCAGTCCATCGGCCAGCAGCACCTGCGCCAGGAGATGAGTCGGCTGCAGCGGCATCAGATTCCTTTTTCGATCGTGCTGATGTCCATGGACAACCTGGAAGATATCGACCGCATTGCCGGCCACATGGCCAGTCAGACCGTGTTCAAGCTTTTCGCCGACCATGTCATCCAGAACAGCTACGTGGCCGACACCTGCTTCCGGTATGCCATCAACAAGATCATGGTGGTGCTCCCCGACACGAACGAAGCGCAGGCCCGGAGCTTCTGCCTGAAAATTTCTCGGACCATGCGGCACAGCGCGTTGTTTGACCCGCTTGATCGGGTTCGGGATGTCTGTTATTCGGTCAACGCCGGCGTCGTTCAGGCGCAGCCGGACAGCGGTTTGGAGGATTTGATCGCGGCGGCCGAGAAGGGGCAAGCCATTTTATATGAATGCCCAAAATGACGAGGCTCGGTGCGAGGCTCCGGGAGAAAGCGGTCAGGAGGTCATATGAAGCAATCATCGCTCGAACTGGGGGTGGGGGTCTTTGTGCTCCTCGGGATCCTCTGTATAGGCTACCTCACCCTGCGTCTGGGGGAGGTCGAGGTCCTGCGCAACGACTATTATTTCTTGAACGCCCGGTTCACATCCGTTACGGGCCTTAAAGTGGGCGCCCAGGTGGAAATCGCCGGCGTCCAGGTGGGTCAAGTGGATGCGATCTCCCTGGACTACAAGGAGCATGTGGCCCTGGTCCGTTTGAAGCTCAGGGAGGGTATTCAGCTCAGCGAGGATGCGATCGCTTCGGTCCAGACCGCGGGGCTCTTGGGGGATAAGTTTATCCAGCTGTCCCAGGGCGGATCCGATCAGATGCTGAAGCCGGGAGACCGGATCATCGAGACCGAACCGGCCCTCAACATTGAGGACCTCATCCGGAAGTACGCCTTTGGAAAACTAGACAAGAGCGAATGACTTGACAAGTGACGGGTTTCCCGTATTGTATTGAAACCGATGCGTTAATTTTCTTCCCATCAGGAGGCGTTATGGCTGATCAAGAAAAAGGATTCACCGTCAAGGACCGCCGACTGTTCTCCGCCGATGAACCGGTGACGGAAGAAAACAAGGCCGCGGCATCCGAACCCTCGCCGCCGAAAACCGAACGCCCCGTTGACGCCGATTCGGAGCGGACCCAGGCGCCCCTGCCCCAAATCAATTTTCCGACGTTTATTGCATCGTTAAATGCATCGGCTCTCGTGCATTTGGGGGTTATTGAAGACCCGGTTTCCGGCAAGGCCGAGAAAAACCTGCCCATGGCCAAACAGACCATCGACATTCTGAGCATGTTGCAGCAGAAGACCGCCGGCAACCTGACCTCCGACGAAGACAGCATGCTGAAAAGCATTCTTTACGACCTGCGGATCTTGTTCGTGAAGGAAAAAGGGTGAAGGCGGCGGCCCCGCTGCGAAGGCCATGAGCCTGCTCATATTGTCTCCCGCCAAAATCAATCTGTTTCTGCGGGTCACCGGAAAACGGCCGGACGGTTATCACGACCTTTTCTCCCTCATGTGCCGGGTGAGCCTCTACGACGAGGTCATCCTGAATCCCTCTTCCGGTGCGATTTCCCTGAGGTGCTCCGATCCCTCCCTTCCCGGCGACGAAACCAATCTGGCGTTTCGGGCCGCCAAATGCTTTCTCGAGACCCTCGGATGCAACGAGGGCTGTGACATCCGCCTGACCAAACGCATACCGATTGCGGCCGGTCTTGGGGGAGGCAGCAGCAACGCCGCCAGCGTATTGCTGGGGCTCAACCATCTTCACGGTTACCCGCTGCCCCGGGAGAACCTGATGCGCATGGGCCGCAGCCTGGGCGCCGATGTGCCTTTTTTCCTGTTTCAGTCTCCGGCGTTGGCTTCGGGTATTGGTGACGAGCTGGAGACCTATCCTGGATTGGCACCCTGGCCGGTTCTGATCGTCTGCCCGTCGTTGCACGTATCCACGCGAATGGTTTACCAAAACTTGAATTTGCAATTGACAAACCATCAAAAACGACCTACAAGGACCCATTTAAATAAAGCGGCGTTTAACCCATCGTTCCATTTATATAACGACCTCGAAGCGGTTACGCTCGCGTTGCACCCCGAACTCATCCGAATCAAGGACTGCCTGAAATCTCTGGGCGCCGTCGGAGCGCTCATGTCCGGGAGCGGTCCCAGTGTTTTCGGTCTATTTCAGGATCGGAGCGCTGTTCGCCGCGCACGGGCGGAATGGCCGCCGGACAGCGCATTTCAGCTGTTTGAAGTCGATTTGCTGACCGGCCCTGTGAGCATGATTCGGGAATTTGAACCGCCATCCGGTCGTTTCGGGTAAGCCCGGAGGCGGCGATGATGTTGATGGGGCGTCGTCAAGTGGTAAGACACAGGACTTTGGTTCCTGCACTCGGAGGTTCGAATCCTCCCGCCCCAGCCAGACGTTTCAACGGCCGTGATCCCGGTCGACACGGTGTGCCGGGCGCTCCGGTGGGTATTATCAGCAATCAATCGACAATCACCGGCGGGGGTATCCGTCGTTGCCCGCTGGCTGACCAGCGGCAGGAGACATCAAGCCAACGTGAATGCAACCATGGAAGGCACCGGAATCTTCGTTTTCTCGGGCAATTCGAACCTGTCGTTAGCTGAAAAGATCTGCAGCTATCTCCAACTGCCCTTGGGCGGTGCCAAGGTGACCACGTTCAGCGACGGCGAGATCCAGATCGAAATCCATGAGAATGTGCGCTCGAAGGATGTTTTTGTCATCCAGTCAACCTGCGCACCGGTCAATGACAGCTTGGTCGAATTGCTCCTGATGATTGATGCGTTCAAGCGTTCCTCGGCGCGGCGGATCACCGTTGTGGTGCCCTACTACGGGTACTCCCGCCAGGATAAGAAAGTGGCGCCGCGCGTGCCGATCAGCGCCAAGCTGGTGGCGGACATGATCACGGTGGCCGGGGCGCACCGAGTCATTACCATGGACCTGCATGCCGGCCAGATCCAGGGCTTCTTCAACATACCCGTGGACAACTTGTTTGCGGCACCGGTTCTGATCCGTCACATCCGCAAGCATTTCGACCACAACCTGGCCATCGTCTCCCCGGATGCCGGAGGGGTCGAGCGGGCGCGGGCCTTCGCCAAGCGCCTGGACGCGGACCTGGCTATTATCGACAAACGTCGCTCTGCCCCCAACCAGGCCAAGGCCATGGCCGTCATCGGCAACGTGCGGGACAAGGTGGTCGTCATTCTGGACGATATGGTGGACACTGCCGGCACGCTGGTGGAAGCGGCCGAGGCGCTTTCAAATCAGGGTGCCCGTGAAATCCATGCCTGCTGCGCGCATCCCGTGCTGTCCGGCCCGGCGGTGGACCGCATCCAGGATTCGGCGCTAAAAAGTGTGGTGGTCACCGACACCATCCCGCTCAAGCCGAATGCTCAGGCCTGCAGCAAGATTCGCGTTCTGTCCATTTCCGAATTGGTCGGGGAAGCGATCATCCGCAGCTACCGAGGGGATTCCGTCACCTCGCTCTTTGTTTGATACGGCTTGAGGAAAAGCCTGTAATTTTGGGTCAAGGAGGAACACCTTTTGAAACAGTCCGAGTTAAACGCAACCATCCGAAAGACCACGGGCAATGGTCCGGCCCGAAGCCTGCGCCGGGACGGCATGTTTCCGGCCGTCCTTTACGGCCCCAACACCCAGCCTGTCCTGCTGGCGGTAAATGTCCGGGAATTCGAGCGCGCGGTTCAGAAGGGCAACATCCGGAGAACGATATTCGCCCTCAGCATCCAGAACGGCGCCACGCTGACCCGGCCGGCGGTGATTAAAGAGCTTCAGACGCATCCGGTCTCCGGACAGTTTCTGCATGCGGACTTCTACGAGATCGACATGAATCGCAAGCTGCGGGTGATGGTGCCGATCCTGCCGAAGGGCAAGGCCAAGGGTGAGGAGTTCGGGGGCATGATGCAGATCATCGAGCGTGAGATCGCGGTGCTTTGCCTGCCGAGCGAGATTCCCGAAGCCCTGGAGCTGGATGTGGCCGATCTGGGGATCGGCGACGCACTGCACGTAAGAGATATTACGCTGCCGGCCGGCGTCGAGCTGCCCCCGGGTGTCAACTACACGGTGGTCACCGTGGTCAGCCCGAAGGCTGAAGCGGCCCCGACCGCCGTTGAAGCCGAAGCCGCCGAAGCAGCGGAGGGCGAGAAGGCGGCCGAAACCGAAAAGGCCGCCGAATAAAGCTTCCTCCCCGTCGCCGGATGCCAGAGCCGCGGGCGGCAACGGTCGCTCCAGCAGGGGGGGGTGCCTTTCGTCGGGAATGTTCATGGGAACGGATGATTGCCGGGGGGAGCCGGAAGGCCGTTTGCGCTTGGTCGTCGGTCTCGGCAACCCGGGAACGAAGTACGCCGCGACGCGGCATAACATCGGTTTCCGAGTGGTGGACCGGCTGGCTGCGGAATACGGCATCGGCATCCAGCGCGAGAAGTTCAACGCGGTTTACGGCCGGGGCCGGATGGAGGGGGTCGAGATCGTTTTAGCCAAACCCATGGCCTATATGAATCTCAGCGGGTCGCCCATACGCAGCCTTGCTGAGTTTTTTCGAATTTCACTCCAGGCGGTGGTGATCGTTCATGACGACATCGACCTGGACTATGGTCGCTTAAAAATAAAAGAGAAAGGAGGGCATGGCGGACACAACGGCATACGATCGGTGATCAATGCCTTCGGCGGAGGCGACTTTACGCGTCTGCGGGTGGGCATCGGTCGTTCCGACGCTGGTGCGCAGGTGGCGGATTACGTGCTGGATCAGTTCACGCGGGATGAGGCCGTCGAACTGCCGCGTATTATCGACCGGGCGCGGGATGCTGTGATCACGATCCTTTGTAAGGGAACGAAGATCGGGATGAACCAGTTCAACATGAAACCTGTTACGCGGACCGATTAACCAAAGGATTGCAGGGAGGAGAGGATGAACTATCTACCGT
>CAZEKN010000185.1:0-3378 GCA_964512755.1 uncultured Desulfatibacillum sp.
CAACCCCCCGACCGTCAGGAACGGAAGAAAAAAATAGAGGTGGCGAACGAGGCGATCAAATGTCGGCCGCTCCGCCCGATCGATGGGTTGGATCCCGCGCTTTAGCGCGATGAAGTGCACCATGCAGAAGACGCCCAGGTAATAGAGGATGGCCGGAATAACGGCCACTTTTATAATGGTAAAGTAAGGCACGCCCGTCACTTCGGACATGATGAAGGAGCCGGCGCCCATGATGGGCGGCATGATCTGGCCGCCGATGCCCGCAACGGTTTCGATGGCCGCGGACTGCTTGGGGGTATACCCGCTGCGTTTCATGAGCGGGATGGTGAAGGAACCCGTGGCATAGACATTGGCCACCGTGGAGCCGGAAACGGTACCGTAAAGCGCGGATGAGATGACGGCGATCTTGGCCGCCCCGCCCCGGGCCCAGCCCGCGGCCCAGCCGGCGAAGTCGATCAGGAAATCGCCGGCACCGGTCTGAAGCAGCACGGCCGCAAAAAGGATGTAAATATAAAGAATTTCGGCTGAGATCCCCATTAGGAAGCCGAATATGCCCTCGTCGTTCGGAAGGTAGAGGATTTCCACCGCGCGATCGAGGGTAAAAGGCTTGTAGTGGAACATCCCGGGCCAATATTGGCAGGTCATGAGGTAGACGAGCGTGACCGCGACGGTTACGGCAAACCACTTGGAGATGGAACGCCGACAGGCCTCGATGACGGCAATCGCCAAAAGGCCTCCCAGCACCACTTCCTCCGGCCGTACGGCGTGGAAGCCTACAAAACGTTGGTTCAACCGGTCGGCATAAAAAACGGTGTAGAGGGATGCCGCCAGGCACAGGGCCGCCGCTAAAAGGTCGATCACGCTCGGCCGATATCGGGGCGACTTCTTCCCGGCCGGGTAAAGCAGGTAAACAAACGGCAGGAGCATGGACAGGTGCAAGCCGCGAAAGGTGCGGGGCTCGGGCGAGCCGAACCCCGCGCAGTAATAGTGGAAAAACCCGGCGATCACCGCGACCACCAGGATCGGCACCTTCCAGGGGCGCGTCAGTTCCCGCATCGTCTCAATAAGCTCCAGTCGTTTATCGCCACAAAATCATGCTGCATGAAACATTGGAGGCTTTTCTATTTCAATACGCCTTTTTCCTTGTAATACTTGATGGCGCCCGGATGCAGCGGCACGCCGCAGCCGGTCGGGCCGTCCTTGATTTCGTAGGGTTCCATGCTGGAGTGGACCTTGCGGGCCTTTTCGAAGTTGTCGTTGAAGGCTTTGGTCAACCGGTAGGCCAATTCGTCGCTCATATCCTTGTGCACGGTGATGACGCTGCCCGCCGCCGCGGTCACGACGTCCTTGGTGTTGGCCGCTTTTTCATAGGTGCCGGCTGGAATCTTGCCCGGAGTGATGCCGTACTGTTCGAGATGCTTGAGGGCGCCGGCCGAAAAATCGATCAGCTTGAGCTTGCGGCCCACCGACGCCTCGGTCACCGCGGCGCCGGGGATGGCGAGGAAGGTGAAGACGCCGTCGGCGTTCTGGTCCTTGAACTGGTTCGCTTGAAAGGCATAGTTGCCGCGCAGGAAGGTGAAACCGGCTTTCTCGAGATCGGGAATGCTGGTCTTGTAGGAATCGAGCACACGCTCCAGCACCCAGGTGTCCGAGCTGCCGGCCTGGGAGATGGCCAGACGCACCTTCTTCTTCTGGCCGAAGATTTCGTCCATGCTGTTGAGCGGGGATTCCGCGTCCACGTAAAAATGGAAGTAGTTCATGCTCATGCCGCCGGCCAGCGCCCTGAGCTCCTCCAATGGCTTTTCAAACGGCGCCATGCCTTTGTAGGCCGCCGCATTCAGGAATGGCAGTCCCCAGCCGATTTCAGCCCCCTTGCTGGCGACCACCGCCGGGTTCTGCAGCCCACCGCCCGGGATGACCTTGATCACGATGTCCGCATCGGCTTCTTTGATGATGGTGGCGATGCCGCCGGCGATGCTGTACCAACCCCCGCCGGCTCCGCCGGCGGTCCATGTGAGGGTGACCTGCTGCGCCTGCAGCGGCAGAGCGGCGAAGGCTATGAACGAACAAACTGCGGCGAAAACTCCCAAGCTCCTTTTCATTCGACACCTCCCTAAAATTGGTTGGAGAAATGGCGCGACAGCCGATTTTGAGATTAAACTGAAAGCAGATAGCAGTGCTGAACAAAACCTGTCAAGCGATTGTTGATGGAACCGCACGACGATGTTACGAGTGCATAGGATTTGACATTGGAGCCCCAGAGTTTAGAATCGTCGAAAAACCACTGAACCGGAGCGTTATGCAGGATCGCATCGTCCCCCTTCTCAAAGAGCTGGTCGCCATCAATTCCGTCAACACCACGCTGTCGGGCGGCCCGGGCGAGAAGAATATCGCCGAATTTACCCATCACTATTTGCATCGGCTTGGATTCGATGTGCAGCTTCAGGTCGTATCGGGCGAGCGGGCCAACGTCGCCGCACTCGTTCGCGGACAATCGCCCGGACCGTCGGTGCTCTTGAACGGGCACCTCGATACGGTCGGCGTCGAGGGCATGCCGGCGCCGTTCAGCCTGAGGCAGGAGGACGACCGCCTATACGGCCGGGGGGCCTATGACATGAAGGGCAGCTTAGCGGTCATGCTCGCCCTGGCCGAACGCTGGATTCGGCGGCCGCCGGGTCGGGATGTCTGGCTCACGTTCTCCTGCGATGAAGAAGACCGCAGCCTGGGAACGGAATTTCTGGTTAGGGAATGGCTGCCGATGCTGCCGGTCCGTCCCGGTGCCGCTATTTTCCTCGAACCGACCGAAGAGAACATCGGCGTGGCCCACAAGGGCTTCGCCTGGTACGAGATCGAAGTTTTCGGAAAAGCGGCCCACGGCAGCCGGCCGGAACAGGGAGTCGACGCCATTCTGCCACTGCGGGCGGCCCTGGTCGAGCTCGATCGCATCGGCAAGGAACTCCGCTCCCGGCCCGCCGATGTCCTTCTGGGGTGTGCCTCGCTGCATGTCGGAAAAATAGAGGGCGGCACTGAGCTCAGCATGGTTCCGGCATACGCCCGGCTGCAATGGGAACGGCGCACGCTGCCGGAAGAAGCATCGGAAGCGGTGGACGGGGAGCCGGATCGTGTCGCCCGCGCGGTCGCGAGTCTGGGGGGTGGACATAAGGTCAAAGCGAGAAGAATATTCATGCGGCCGCCTTACCGCACACCGTTCGGATCCGACATGGCGGATCGGATCCAGGCGGTCTCCCCGGGCTCTCGGCCGGTAGGTCTCTCCTTTTGGGCGGACTCGGCGCTTATGGGGCTTGCCGCAATCCCGTCCGTGCTGTATGGACCGATCGGCCATGGAGCGCATGCTGTCGATGAATGGGTGAGCCTCAA
>CAZEKN010000185.1:3478-5209 GCA_964512755.1 uncultured Desulfatibacillum sp.
CCAAGGCAGGAATATGATGCAGCAGCGTCAGGACCTACGCAATTTAGCCATTATCGCCCACGTCGACCACGGCAAGACGACCTTGGTGGATGCCATGCTCTGGCAGAGCGGGGTTTTCCGCGCCAACGAGCAGGTCGCCGAGCGCGTGATGGACAGTCTCGATCTCGAGCGCGAAAAGGGCATTACCATCATGGCCAAGAACACGGCCATCGTCTACAAGGGCACGAAGATCAATATCGTCGACACACCCGGCCACGCGGATTTCGGTGGCGAGGTGGAACGCACCCTGAATATGGTGGACGGGGTGATGCTGCTGGTGGACGCCACCGAGGGCCCCCTGCCGCAGACGCGCTTTGTGCTCGGCAAGGCGCTTGCACACGGACTGCCGCCGATCGTGGTGATCAACAAGATCGACCGGCCGGACCGCCGCATCCAGGAGGTGCTGGACGAGGTTTATGATCTTTTCATCGATCTGGACGCCACCGAGGAGCAGCTGGACTTTCCGGTGCTTTACACCAACGCCAAGGCGGGCATCGCCCTGACCGAGCCCGAGGGCACGGGACAGGATCTGGCGCCGCTCTTCGAGGCGATCCTCACCGCGATTCCCGCACCCGCCTTTGATCCCGGAGCGCCGCTGCAGTTTCTGGTCACCAATCTGCAGCACAGCGATTACGTCGGCCGGATCGCGGTCGGCAAGGTTGTCAACGGCGCACTGAAGAAAGGGCCGGGCGTGGCCCTGCTCAAGCCGGACGGCACCACCCGGGAAACCGCCTTAAGCGTTGTCTACACCTATGAA
This sequence comes from uncultured Desulfatibacillum sp., assembly GCA_964512755.1. Classification (GTDB taxonomy): domain Bacteria; phylum Desulfobacterota; class Desulfobacteria; order Desulfobacterales; family SpSt-501; genus SpSt-501. The sequence continues at coordinate 4,275 of CAZEKN010000185.1, forward strand.
GGCCTCAACCGCGTCGAACAGGAGGTCATCCCCGCCGGCGACATCGCCGCCGTGGCGGGCGTGGAGGACATCTTCATCGGCGACACGCTGGGCGACCCGGCCGATCCCCGGCCGCTGCCGACCATCACCGTGGAGGAGCCGACCATCTCGATGGTGTTCTCGGTGAACACCTCGCCGCTGGCGGGCAAGGAGGGACGCTTCCTCACCTCGCGCCACATCAAGGAACGCCTGGACAAGGAGCTGCTTTACAACGTGAGCATGCGGGTCGAGCAGGCCGAAAACCGCGACTCGTTCCGGGTGAGCGCCCGGGGCGAGCTGCAGCTCGCCGTGCTGGTGGAGACGATGCGCCGCGAGGGCTTCGAGCTCTCGCTCTCCAAGCCCAAGGTCATCACCCGCAGCGTGGACGGAAAGACCGTGGAGCCCAAGGAGCTGGCGGTGGTGGACATCCCGGAGAAGTTCATCGGGATCGTCACCGAGATGATGAGCGGTCGCCGCGGACGGATGACCAAGATGGTCAACAACGGCTTCGGCCGGGTGCGGCTGGAGTTTGAAGTGCCCTCCCGCGGGCTGATCGGCTTCCGCAGCCAGTTTCTGACCGACACCCACGGCACCGGGATCCTGAACACGCTGGTCGTCGGCCACACGCCCTACGCCGGCGAGATCAGCGGCCGGCCCAACGGGGTGCTGGTCTCCGACCGCGACGGCCGGGCCGTGACCTACGCCATCTTCCACCTGCAGCCGCGCGGCACCATCTTCGTCAACCCCAACGACCCGGTCTATCCGGGCATGATCGTGGGCGAGAACTCGCGGCCCCAGGATCTGTGGGTCAACATGTGCAAGGAGAAGAAGCTCACCAACATCCGCGCCTCCGGCACCGACGAGGCCCTGCGCCTGATCCCGCCGCGGCAGTTCACCCTCGAGCAGGCCATGGAGTA
>CAZEKN010000186.1:0-5162 GCA_964512755.1 uncultured Desulfatibacillum sp.
CCCTAACTAACAACACAACAAAATAGGAGGAACGAACATGCGCGGCGTGAACCTGAACTACTTTGGGGCAATGGTAATTCTTTCATTGATTTTTGGCATCATCGGCTGCGGAGATTCGGGAAAGTCAGATGTGGCGAATTTTAGCGGAGCCTGGCAGAACCCGTCAAACCACCAGAAAGTCTTACTCAATTTGAGTGGCGATAGCAAAACAATAGCCATCGACGGTAAAACGTTGCCGGTTACGATAAAGAAGAATGAAGCTGACAGGTATAGTCTTCACGTTTCGGACCCAGCCCTGGGAGAAAAAGAATGGAAGATCTTTCGAATCTGGGACGACAATGGCAGTACCTTTACGCTGAGATTTGAGCACGACGGGAAAACAGAAGACTTGAACCGTGTAACCGGTTGATTTATTGCTTGTTTACTAAACAAACGCTCTTTCAAGCATTTTGTCAGTCAAAAAAAGCCAGATTTTGACATCAAGAAGGGGTTGCGGGATTAGCCGCAACCCCTTCATTTGTATTGAAGCGAAGGTTCGGTACGATATCACAGGCCTGGTGTTTCGGTGATTTTGTCGGATGGAATGACAATGCCTCAACAGGCCAAAATCATAACAGTTTTATGCCATATATCTAATAAGTGTTCCAGCTACTGTCAGTATCGCAAGTTCAAACCAATCTGCTTTTCTCGATGTGATTTTTTGCACTTTCACCGTAATAGCCGAGGCGTAATGAGCAGGGTCGCCGGTTTTGGCCCTGCCCTGTTAACCGAGGCTCGTTTTTTCAGTTTTGAGAGGCCCGGTGAGGCCCTATATGACCTGCCTTGGTTCGGGCAGCTGCATGACAAAGATTAAAAAAACCCGACGGAGAGCATCGGGTTCCCCAATAATATTTGCCCAGGACACTGAATAATTTCATTCAGCATCCTGAGCCAATGCCAATCCGCCCTTATTCGTCCGGCTATTTTCCGGCAATCAACGCGATTTCTACTTTGACGTCACGTGGCAGCCGCGCCACCTCTACGGTTGCCCGTGCTGGCGGCGCACTTTTGAAAAATTCTGCATACACCGCGTTCATTTTCGCAAAATCGTTAAGATCCTTGAGGAACACCGTAGTCGACAATGCGTTGTCCAATGTCATTCCGTTTTCCTCGAGCACGGCTTTGAGGTTGTTCAGAACCAACCGCGTCTGATCCTCTATGCTAGCGTCTTTCATTAATTGATTGGTCTTGGGGTCGATCGCAATCTGACCGGCGAGGAACAACAAATTCCCAAACTTGACGGCTTGCGAATACGGCCCGATCGCTTCAGGGGCCTTTTTTGTCGCAATGACCTCTTTTTGCACCGCGTTCGTTGCACAACCAAAAACCACCAAAGACATCACGACAATGATGGAAACCATTCTACCTGCTTGCGCAAAGATCATCGAACTCTCCTTTCGGCTTTGTGGGTGTAAGACCTCCCGTAATCTTCCGTTGTGGGGGGCCATGAAGTGGGATATTTGGCAGATCATGCTTATCCTGCTCTGAGACTATCACAAGTTTGCCGAAATTCTACATATGAAATAAACAGCATCGCGGTAATCTGTGAATATACCCTTCAGCTGATCGATATCTGAATTTTTCCCCGCTTCAATTTATCATACCACAATACTTGAGGTGCCCGTCGGGTTCATCGCAGCAAGGCCACGGGGAAGTCCGGTACGTTTGGCGGCTTGACCGTGGTGGGGGTCTGCTGCCCCTTGGTTAGTTCCTTGACCCGCTCGGACACGTAGAGATCCAACATGTTCACTGTGATGCGCCCTGTGGACTTGTAGTCGGCCTTCCCGCGGATTCCTTCCACCACCCCCTTGGTGAAGGCCCCATTGCCCCACTCCGGGTTCTCCAGAGCGTACTGTCTCCCCGTGGCCGAGGAGAAGACCACGGCCCCGTTCTCCGCGCTAGCCAGTTCGTTGATCACCGAGCTGACGACCACCACGCCTCGACGCTTCAACTTGCCCATCAGGTTCCCCGAGTGGCAAGCATCCATGAAGACAAGTACCTTGCCCGCGATGGCAGCTACCGTGGAGGTGATGTCGGACTGGGAGATAGCTGTCCGCTTGAGTTTCTCCATATCCGCGTCAACCGGCAGGAAATAGAACACGCCGGTGGAGTCGTTGATCCCGTGCCCGGCGAAGAACAACACGGCGACGTCCTTGTCCGTCACCTGTCGTTGAAGCCACTCCAAGCCGTCCAGGATGTTTCCCTTGGTGGCCTGTGCATCCGTCAGTGTCCTCACCTCCACGCCGCTATATAACCGTCCCTTCTGTTCATTCCAGGCCGCACCGAAATCCAACGCGTCCTTTGCAGCCAGGTCTAAACGCATGTCCGGATCCTGGTACATGCTCACCCCCACGGCCAGGACGTAGAGTTTGGGTTTGATCTCGAATGTCTCCCCGGTAGCAGCCCCCTTCCAGCGCAGCCGGATCGAGGCGGGCTCGCTCGCCGCATGGCGGTTCTCGGCGATGATCGACACCTCGCAGTCCCTGGACGGGATGGGGATGGACAGCTCCCCACTCTCCTTGGGCGTCTTACCAATACCCTCCACGGAGACCGGCCGGCCGTCCACGAGAACTTTCAGCGCGGTGAACGTCTCTGGGCTGCGCACGGAATAGCGCATCTTCACGGGAGTTCCGGACACCTCCGATCCGTCCGCAGGAGAAAGTATGGCCGCTACCGGAGGGAGCTTCTCCCGCACGGAGACCGCCGCCTGCTTGCGGCCCGCCGCCTCGTTGGCCTGCTGAAGCGCGACGGCCTCGTCCATGGTGGCAAGCACCCGGTCGATCACATCCGGCCGATAGTAGATGGAACGAAAACGGGAGGCGGGAAAGAAGTCCGCGGCCTGATCTCTGCCGTTGTTCACATGCCAGCCGATGAAGTCCTCGCCCCCGGGGGAGGCGTCGTAGTAGCCGGAAGGGGTCCAGAGGACCCAGCGCTTGCGATCGGGATGGGGAAAAAAGGCCAGAACCTCCTTGCCGTCGGAGACGCGATACCATCGGATCGTCCCGTCGCCGAGAGCGGCCACGGCGAGCCGGCCGTTGGTGTTCACGCTCCAGGCCGCGCCGGGCGTTCTGACCCTCCAGGACTCCTTTCCCGCGGGATCGAAAAGGCGAAGGGTAAGGCTCGTGCCCAGTAGGAATCCTGAGCTGTCCGGTTTGATGGCGAGGCTTTGTGCTGGATCGTCCTTCAACGGAAGGGGGTTCCCCTTCAGCTTGAGAACGAGGGAGTTCCTCCAATCACTCACTCCCAGGCCGTCGGTGATGGGTGCCTTCCAGTTGAGGTTCGCCTTTAGGCCCGCCCAGAGGATTGAGAGGCCGTCTGTGAGCCGACGTTCGTTCATCAAAAAAATCGCGGGTGACTTGCCGAGCCGCTCGTACGCGAACTGAATCCCCGAGCCGTCCGGGGAAAGAAGGAACCCCTCATAATTGCCAGCGTGGATGGGGATAGCCCGGGGTCCCAAGACGGTCGCTTCGTCCCGATCGTTGAGCACGCCGAAGGATCCGTCGCGTGAACAGAATGCAATTCCGCCCGCCTTGAGTGTCAGCAACTGTAAGAAGGGCAGGTGAACACCTATTGGCAGGTCCCTGTACTCACCCCGTCCCCCGTCGGCCCACTTGCGGATCTGGTAAACGCCCTTGACCACATAGAACCCTCCGGCGTACAGGGATCGGCCATCTGAGGACCATGCGACCGATCTCAGGTCAGTGCCTGTCATGCCTCGAACCCCCGACGTATCCGGCGAGTAGGCATGCTCCAGGGCATTGCTCTTGACCTCCAGCACGTCCACCTTGGGGCTGAAATGTTGCCCTACTGCCAGTCGGGCGCCATCGGGCGAGAAGGCCAGCCCGTTCGGCCGCGACCCTCCGGGAGGCTGGAGCTTGGATACGGGTGCGATCTGCCTTGGGGAAGAGGCGTCCCCGGCCGTCAAGCCGGATAGATCGTAAAGGCGGATGAACCCGTCAAAGCACCCGGTGGCCAGCCGAAAACCGGTGGGATCGCTCACTGCCCAGCGACACAGCTCCCCGTAGTCCGAGTCCTCCGCGACAAACGCGTAGTCCGGGAGGCGGTACAACCGCATGCCGCCCCTTCCCATTGAGACCACAAGAAATCGACCATCCAATGTGTATGCGAGGTGCTGGACGTATGCGGGCAATCCTCCGAGACGACGGGTGAGAGCGCCCGTGGTGCGGTCGAATAGGTAAACGCAGGCATCAGCTTTTTGCAGAGAACCGGTTCGACCCCCACAGGCCACGGTCCCGGCATCTGGGGACAGTGCCACAGCATGGAGTTGCCCGTTCTCCCCCTCGTTTACCGGCGGGCGGAGGGTGCGAAGCAGCTCTCCGCGGCCCGAGATGTCCCACACCCGAGCCGTCTTGTCCTCGGAACCGGTAACGAGGATGCGGTTGGAGGGGTCGATGGCGATGCCCCAAATACCCGCGTTGTGCGTGCCCACCTCCAACCGCAGGATGGGCTCTGTGGCCTGGGCCAAAGCAGGGTCTGCTGCCCCTATAAAAAGGATGGCAGCCAACCCGAGATAAGCCCAACTCCTGATCTTTGTCATGTCAGCCTCCTCCATGCTTGCCTTGATGTATCGCTTATCCGGCCACCACCACAGCAAAAGCAGGCATGCGCGATGGCCTGACCGTTACCCGCAAGGTTTTGAAAACTAAAATGAAGGATGGAAGACAAACAAGAACATGCACTGGAAAAGTGAGGTCCGACCGTTTAAAAACCAACGCCTGCATCAAATCCGTTCGAATGCAAAAGATACTACGGCTTGATTGAATGATACCCTTGGACGGGGTTTAAAATCAAATGGAATTCGGCCATAGGGAGAGGACGGTATCGCATAGTTGGCACTTGGGTGATTTTTGTCGGATGAAACTCTCCGATATGCAATAAGCTAAAATCATAACAGATTTATTCCCCATATCCAGATGTCTCCTCGGTCGGGCTGTCGGTGCCAAACCCAAATCGGCACCCGCAGGGCCGCCTGTGCTGGCGATACTGGCAGTCAACCTCACGTTTTCAGAAATCTGATATGTTTCCCCTCGCTGTCAGTATGAACCGTTTAGCGTTAACCGTTTTTCGTTGGATATACCTGCGCTTCCCCAATATTCAGCGGT
>CAZEKN010000187.1:0-1386 GCA_964512755.1 uncultured Desulfatibacillum sp.
GATACCCCACGGTCTCCAGGGTGTGCGTGCCGTCGTAGCATTCCCACTCCTGGACGCGGATCTCGAATCCGCTGCCCGTCACGTTGCGCACGCGCACGACAGCGGCTTGGGGGCCGTTGGCGCTGAGCCCACCAACCACCACCACCGGGTTGAAGAAGGAGCGGGCAAACTCAACCCGCTTCCAGGCGTGGTCGATTTCGACTTCCCCGGCCTCCATCGGAAGTGCGGCCGGCTTGGTGTTCTTGTCCCCCGGCAGACTTCCCTTGGACAGCTCTTCGCCGTCGGCGAACCCGTCGCCGTCCGCATCCCAGTCGAGCAGATTCAGGACACCGTCGCCATCGATATCCCCGTTCCAGTTCTGGCCCCAGAGCGCGACTTCCTGCCCATCCGGGATTCCGTCGGAGTCGGAGTCGGTGGCGTTGGGATTCGTGCCGTAGGTATTGGTTTCAAGCACATCGGAAAGGCCGTCGCCGTCGGAGTCCACCGGAGTGGCCGCTGCCGCCACCGTCAGCGTTCGGCAAGCAGACCAGCCGGATTCCAGTGAGCTGTCGCTGGCCTTGGCTCTGATGCAGAAGGATCCAGCGGCCGCCCAGCTGTGGGCTTGGATCTCCTGGCCCCACCCGGAAACCGACCCGTCGCCCCAATCATAGCGGTACTGCAGCGTATTGCCGTCCGGATCGGTGGCGAGGGTGCTGAACGAGTATGATGTTTCCGCTTGACCGGTCGAAGGCCCCGATGGCACCGACGGGGACGAAGGAGCGCGGTTTGGAACCGGGACCGAATAACTGACCTCGTTGGAGTAGCCGCTGGACACGGCGGCGGTGTTGTAGGCGCTGGCGCTGAAATAATAGGTCGTTCCTTCGGAAAGGTTTGAGACTGTGGCGGTGGTCACCTTTCCGACGTCCACGGCCGTGGAATAGCTGCCGCTGGCGGTTCCATAATGAACCTTGTAGCCGGCCAGGTCGGCTTCGGAGTTGGGCTCCCACGCCAAACGAACGTCGGCGGACCATGCCCAAACGGGAAACAATGCAACGGCCAGCAGAACGCTCAGAACAATGTTTCTCTTCATCACGGCACCCTCCAATTTTTAAGTCCGCGCAAGGCGCAGCCTGCTTGGAAGGTGCTGCGTTTGCCCGGCAACCCCGCTGCCGTATCCCGTATCCGTGGGACTTAGGCCGGTGGCTTTGCGTCCCCCTCTTTCGAGAGGTTTGCCTTTATCAAGCAATCGAATTTGATGGTTTCAGGACCGCTTTTTGCTCCCTCCTGGCGAGCCCGCATACAAAGGGGTGCAGACGGATTCCGTTGCAGGCCAGGTCGGCGCAGTGCACCCTGGCACGTTACAAAAGCAAAACCAATGCCACAGGCACTCAAGGGTTAAAATATTTT
>CAZEKN010000187.1:1486-5161 GCA_964512755.1 uncultured Desulfatibacillum sp.
CAGGGAGGTGGCTGTGACGAGAAAGCGGGTGATTCTGATCGGATTTCTGGTGCTGCTGTCGGGCGTCGGAGCCGTCGTGTGGTGGGGGCAGTCCAGCCGTCGGGGTGCCGAGCTTTACTACTCCGGCACCATCGAAGCCACTTCATCCAATCTCGCGTTTCAGGTCGGCGGCCGGGTGCAGGAAATCTTGACGGATGAGGGCCAATCGGTGGATGCGGGCGCGGTTCTGGCCGTCCTCGACCGGCGTGAATACGTTGCGTTGCGGGACCAGGCGCGCGCGAACCTGCAGCGTGCGGGTCAGAATCTTCTGCAGCTGGAGACCGTGCTGGAGATCAACCGAAACGTTCTGCCGGCGGAGGTCGATCGGGCGGCGGCCGCCGTGAAGGCGCTGCAGGCCCAGTTGGCCGAAGCCGAATCCGGCTATCGTGTCCAGGAGGTAGAACGGGCGCGGCTGGCCGCTGACGCGGCCCGCGTGACGCTTGAAAACGCGCGCAAGGACAAGGACCGTTACGACGAGCTCTTTCGCAAAGGCGTGGTGGCCGAGAAATCCCGCGACAGCTTCAACGTTCAGTACGAGATTGCCCTCAAGGAGCATCAGCGCACGGTCGAGGCATATCAGATGGCCCGGGAAGGGTTCCGCCGCGAGGAGGTCGACACCGCACGTTCGCGCTTGGCCGAGGGCCAGGCGGCCCTTCGGCTCGTCCAGAGCAATTTGAAGAAAATCGAGGCGGCCGAACAGGATGTCGAAGCGGCGCGGGCCCAGGTGGCGGCGGCCCAGGCGGCACTCGATGTGGCCGAGATCCAGCTCGACCATACCCGGGTCCGGGCGCCATACGGGGGCATCATCCTCAGCCGCAACGTCGAGCCGGGGGAGGTCGTCACCCCCAGCCAGGAAGTACTTTCGATCGCCGACCTCTCCACGGTCGACCTGAAGGTGTTCGTGGCTGAAACCGAGATCGGCCGGATTGCACCCGGCCAGCCGGTCGCCGTGAAGATCGACACCTTTCCCGACAAGGTCTATGACGGCCGGGTGGCTTACATATCGCCCCAGGCCGAGTTTACGCCCAAGATCATCCAGACCCACAAGGAGCGCGTGAAGCTCGTCTTCCTGGTGAAGGTCTCCGTTCCCAACCCCCATTTCGAGCTCAAATCCGGGATGCCTGCCGATGCCTGGTTCCGCTGACCGTAGCCGGCCCGATGGGGAAATGGTTCGTTTGCAGGACGTTAGCCGGCGGTTCGGCACGCTCACGGCGGTCCGCGATGTTTCCTTCAGCCTGCCGGCCGGCGGCATCGTCGGGCTGGTGGGCTCCGACGGCGCCGGCAAGACCACCCTGCTGCGCATGGTTGCCGGCATGATTCCTCCCGACACCGGCACCGTGACGGTGGCCGGCCGCGACTCGGTCCACGAGCGCGCCGCCGTCAAGGAACTGATCGGCTACATGCCCCAACGTTTCGGGCTGTACCCCGACCTCAGCGTCGCCGAAAACCTCGACTTCGTCATGGACATCTACGGGATCACCGGCGCCGAACGCGCGCAGCGCCGTGAGCGCTATCTCGGGTTTTCGAACCTGCTGCCCTTCGTGGAGCGCCGGGCCGGGGATCTTTCGGGCGGCATGAAGCAGAAGCTCGGGCTCGCCTGCGTGCTGGTGCACGAGCCCCGCGTTCTCATTCTCGACGAGCCCACCAACGGAGTGGACCCGGTATCCCGGCAGGAGTTCTGGCAGATTCTGGCGGAGATGAAACAGACCGGCATGACGCTGATGGTGTCCACCGCCTACCTGGATGAAGGCGAGCGCTGCGACCGGCTGCTGTTGATGCACGAGGCCCGGGTCATCGCCGATGCGACCCCTGACGAGGTGCGGGCGGAATTCTCCAATTTGGAGGAAGCCATCGTTCAGCGCATTCAGGCCGTCGATGCGAACCTCACGGAGGACGCCTTTGGCCGATGACGCCGTTGCCGTGACCGATCTCGTCAAGCGCTTCGGGCGATTCACCGCCGTGGACCGCGTCACGTTTTCCGTGCGCACGGGCGAAATCTTCGGCTTCCTGGGGCCGAACGGCGCCGGCAAGTCTACCACCATCCGCATGCTCTGCGGTATCATCACGCCCACGAGCGGCTCCGGGCACGTGGCCGGCCTCGACCTTTTCACCGACTCCGAGCGGATCAAGCAAACCATCGGGTACATGTCCCAGAAGTTTTCGCTCTACCCCGATCTGACCCCGTTTGAAAACATCCGCTTCTATCTCGGGATCTACAACGTGCCGGCGGTGGAATGGCTGGAACGCATCGAGTGGGTCTTCGCGGTGACGCGGCTGTCTGCGGTGCGCGACCGGCCGACCCGCGAACTGCCGCCGGGCTGGCGCCAGCGCCTGGCCCTGGGCTGCGCGCTGCTGCACCGGCCGCGGCTGCTCTTCCTGGACGAGCCCACCTCCGGCGTCGATCCCATCACGCGTCGGCATTTCTGGGATTTCATCCGGCAGCTCACCGACCAGGGGGTGACGGTGTTCGTCACCACCCATTACATGGACGAGGCCCGCCACTGCGACCGGGTGATCATGATCAACGCCGGCCGGATCGTAGCGGGCGGCCCGCCGGCGGAGATCGTGGCCGCCGTGCTGCCGGACCGGCCGGAGGCGGACCTGGGCGATGCCTTCGTGGCGCTGATGAAGCGGGAGACACCGTGAACGCCCGCAAGGTCCAGGCCATAGCGCGCAAGGAGTACTACCACCTCATCCGGGATTTCCGCAGCCTCTATCTCGCCTTCATCATTCCGCTGCTGCTGATCCTGCTCTTCGGATACGCCCTCAGTCTGGACGTGGAGCACATTCCCACGGCGGTGGTCGATTTCGACCGGACCCCGGACAGCCGCGATTTCATCCAGCGGCTGGATGCCAGCGTCTATTTTGACGTGGTGGACCACCCGCCTTCCAGTGCCGCGCTGACCGAGCTGCTCGACCGCAACCGCGTCACGCTCGGCATCGTCATCCCGCCCGGCTGGAGCGCCGATCTCAAGGCCGACCGTGCGAGCCCGCTGCAGGTGGTGATCGACGGCAGCGATCCCAACACCGCCGGTAACACGCGCGCCTTTGTCACGGCCTTCATCGCCCAGGCCAACGAACGCAACCTGCTGGAGTTCCTCAACCGCCAGGGCCGCGAGCGGATCCGGCCGCCGGTGGAAGGGCGCATCCGCGTCTGGTTTAACGAGGATCTGGAAAGCCGCAACTTCATCGTTCCGGGCATCATCGCCGTGATCATCATGATCGTGGGGGCTCTGTTGACCTCCATGGTCATCGCCCGTGAGTACGAGAACGGCACCATGGAGACGATCCGCTCCCTGCCGGTGCAGGCGGCCGAGTTCTTTCTGGGCAAAGCCATTCCCTATTTTATCATCACGCTTGCCGACGTGCTCGTGGCGATCCTCATGGGGCAGATGCTCTTCGGGGTTGTCATGAAGGCCAGCTTTTGGCTGATGATCCTCGCATCGACGATTTACATCCTGGTGGCGCTGGGCATCGGCCTGCTCATTTCGGTCAAGACCCAGTCCCAGCTCGTGGCGAACCAGCTGGCGGTGCTGGTCACCTATCTGCCCTCCCTGCTCCTGTCGGACTTCGTCTTCCCTCAGCAGAACATGCCGGCCCCGCTCCAGGCCGTCTCCAAGCTCGTGCCGGCCACTT
>CAZEKN010000188.1:0-5145 GCA_964512755.1 uncultured Desulfatibacillum sp.
GGGCCGCCGCCGCTGTGGCCAGGACGTATAGCGACGACGCGCAGGCGGCATCCAGGGTGTAGCCTCCGAGGCCCAGCCCGAACGCGCTGGCAACGATGGCGGCCGGCAGGCTGGTCACCCGGCTCCTGAAATAGCGTGCCGGACCGGGTTTTGGCGGTCGACGCGGCGCATACGATCCTCCGCAAACGCCGCTCTCCAGGATCGGCCCGAAGATCTCGCGCGTGAAGGCCGAGGAGGCATCGGTCGGCAGCACCAGGGCAGCCAGGATAACACCGGTGCGCAGCCGGTTCAATTTCGGCGCATCGCTGCCCAAAACGGCATCGCGTGCGGTTTGAAGGGCCGCCAGGTGGAGCGGGTCCAGGGATGCGATCAGATCGGCCGGCAGGTCGAGGCCATCGGGGTTCAATTCAAAATCAGGCAACAGACAACAACGGCTGGATATGGCCCTGTCGGGCTGAAGCCCGGTGCTGACCATGACGCTTGGAGGAGCGATCCAGCGCTCTTCGCGGATTTCGGCGGCGGCATCGACCTTGGCGCAGATGTTCGACCAAAAGGTTGCGATGTCCAGTGCCCCTGGAAAAAGGCCGGCCATGCCGACCACTGCAATCGGATCACCAAAAGCCATTAAGCAGCAATTTCCTTCCTGTCATACGCCCCTTCGACGCACAGGGCGTCGGAGGCGATTCCGGAGCTCGGGTGCTCCGGCGGCCTGGGCGAGGATAACCTTGGCCGGAATTAGGCCGGTGGCGGCCGCCGAAACGATGTTGCCGGCAACGCCGGGGCCGTCTCCGGCAACAAAAAGGCCGGGGATGGAGGTCTCGAGTGCGTTGCTGGTTTCGACCTGGGTGGCGAAGAATTTGATCTCCGGGGCGTAGAGCAGGGTTTCGTCGTTGGATACCCCCGGAATTACCTGGTTCAGCTTGTCCAGGCCCTCGATGAGGTTGGCGAGAATGCGCTCCGGCAGAGCCATGGCGATGTCGCCGCAGACCACGTTGGTCAGGGTCGGTCGGATGTAGCCCTTGTGGATGCGGTTCCAAGTGCTGCGGCGGCCGCGCTTGAGATCCCCGAACCGCTGCAGGATGGGCTTGCCGCCGCCGATCAGCGTCGCCAGACTGCCGATCGCTTCCCCGTAGGACTGGTTGTCGGTCACCGGTTCGGTCAGCACCACCTTGGATAAGAAGGCGAAATTGGTGTTCTCCGATTTGCGATCGCGGAACGCATGGCCGTTCACACAGACGAAGTCGCTGTAATTCTCCAGGGAGACAAAACCGCCCTGGTTGGTGCAGAAGGTGCGCGTGAGGTCGTCGTATTTGGCGGTCTGGATGAAAAACGTCGGATCGTAGATCACGTCGCAGAGATCCTGCATGATGTCGTTGTGGATTTCGACCCGCACCCCGACCTCGATGCCGCGCTGCTTGAGGCCCAAGCCGAACTTCTGGGCGATCGCCCCCATCCAGTCGGCGCCGACCCGGCCGGGAGCCAGAATCACCTGCCGGGCCGAATACGCCCTGCGGCGGGTGGCCACCCCGGCTGCCCGCCCGTGGTCCACGAGTACATCCTCCACTTCTTCCGAGGTCCGGATGTCAACTCCCTTGGCGTGCAGGTGATCGGCGATGGCGGCGATGCGCTCGGGAAGCCGGTCGCTGCCGATGTGCTTCTGGCGGATGATGAGCAGGTCGATGCCGAAGCGCTTGGCGTGCTTGCGCAGGTCCCGTGCCCGGCTCATATCGGTGGGGAAGACCGGGCCGTCCATTCCGAACCGGTTGAAAACCGTCTCGGTTTCGGCGATCAGGGCCTCGGCGTCCGGGACCGGCATAAACTGCGAGAGGTCGGTCTTGCCGAGCTTGTAGATGAAGTTCAGCTTGCCGTCCGAAAACAGGCCGGCGCCGCCGATCCCGCTCAGGATGTCGCAGGGCCTGCACTTGAAACATTCGCGGTAGTCGTTGATCCGGCAATGGCGTTTGAGGGGAGGCTTGCCCTTTTCGATGATCAGTATGCGCAGATCGGAGTTTTCGCACAGGTGGTAGGCCGCAAAAAGACCGGCCGGACCGGCTCCCACCACAATGACGTCGTAGTCATCCCGGCGCGGCGCCATCTTTTCCTCCTCGAATAGTCGGCAGCGGTTCGCCGAGGCCGGAACCGTGCTGCGTTCTTGCGGGATACGGCGGGATCGGCTCGTTTGCCGGGCGGACGAGAACCACTGGACGGTTTCCCGGAGGCTCAGGCGCCGCCCTTGGTAAGGGGGGCGGATTTGAACTCGGGAGTCTGCTTCTTTTCCTGAGGCGGGGTTGCATCCTGTTTAAAAGCGAACCGCAGACGCTGCAGGGCAGTGAAGTTGGCAAAGACGGCCACCATCCAGATGGCGATCTTGAGCGCGATCGGATGGATAAGGGCACCGGCCCCCAGGAATACAATCCGCTCCGGCCGTTGCATGACGCCGACCTTGGCGGCCAGGCCGAGGCTTTCGGCCCGGGCCCGGGTGTAGCTGACCATGAACGATCCGCACAACGCCAGAAACGTCACCGCCGCACTCACGTAGTCATCCACCATGAGGAAGTATCCGCCGATGCCGAACAGCATCACGAATTCGGCATACCGGTCCACCGATGAATCCAGGAGTGCGCCGAAGCGGGTGGCTTTTCCGGCGTTGCGGGCCAGGGAGCCGTCGATGGCGTCACAGAGCCCGCCGAGCAGAATCAGAAATCCACCGATGCGGGGGCTTTTGAAGAAAAAAGCCAGTGCACCGGCGGTGGTGATAACGACCCCGGCGATGGTGAGGGAATTCGGGCTCACCCCCAACCGCGTCAGCAACCGCACCAGGGGTGAAAGCAATTTCATGAAGCCCCGTTGAAAACTCTCAGGAATCATCCTGCGGGAAGCGTTGGTCATTCATTCACTCGGCGAGCGCAGTTGAAAACATGGTTCGGTTGTCCTCCTGGATTCCAGAGGTCATGGCTGATAGGCGCCCGGAAAGCAGCACCCGTGATCGTCCATCGCTGAATCCAACCAGCAAACTTTTATCCCCCATTGACCATATTGTCAACGCCGAGGAGCCTCTGGTTCAGGAACCGTCGACACGGGTGCAAGGCCCAGGGTCTCAGCCGGGATGTAGCGCCCGGCAATATGGTCGGAGGACAGGCGTGCGGCATGGCGGACAGCGACCGCCGGTGTTTTGCGCAGATGGAGCCTCGCCGCCGTGTAGGCCGCGAAGAAAACGTCGCCGGCGCCGGTAGGATCGACCAGGACGTCGACCGGCACTGGCTTATAGGAGCGCCGCCGACTGCCGCGGACGTGAATGCAGCCGCCTTTCGAAGCGGAGGTCGCCACCCATTCGGCGATGTCGAACCGTTTCATGACCGCATCGATTCCGGCGCCGTACGCCTCAATGACCAGCCCGAGTTCTTCCTGGTCGGACTTCACGATGTCGGCCGCCTGCAGCGCGGCTGCGAGATGGTGCGACACGGCCGGAACGATGCGGGTGCGGTCGCATCCTCGGACCAGCCCCTGAATGTCGAGCGTCACCGAGGCGTCTGTGCGATCGAGACGGGCAAAAACCGCCGGGGCGATATCATCAGGGTGCAGCGGCCCCAGGTGGATGCAGTCGACGTGCTTCAGAACGGGATCGACCAGCCGGCCGCGGATGGGACTGGCGATCGACGGCATTTCCTGTGTTCTCCGGATCCCATCGATGCGGTTCACAAAACGGGTCGTATTCGGTGTCCGGCCGTTTTGCACCTGGATGCCCGCCTTTCGCAGAGGCGCCAAAATTGCAGCATCCGCCGGCGCCACGTTGCAGGCTATCCGGGTCGGCAATCCGTGGAGGCGGTAGGTGAGCCCGGCGTAAGTCGCGACACCGCCGATCTTACGAAAGGTTCGGCCGGCGCAGACGTTGCGATCGATGGTAACCGATCCGATCACCAGCACGGCGTTCAGGGTCTTGAGGAGGGAGGGCGTCGGCATGGGTTATGCCTAATTGCCGGGCCGGTTCTCAGGCTCGCGGCCGGGTGGGCGAGTCTTTTTGCCCGTCCAAAACGCGGCGCAGGTGATCGCGCTCGGCCCGCACCGATCTCAGCCGCTCCTGGAGATGTTCATGCCGGTCGAACGGAGCATTTTCCAGCTCTTTTTCAAGTTTTTTGACTTGTTGCTGCAGTCGATAGAGGTCTTTGGCCAGCAGGCGGATGGACATGGCGGCTCTCTCCGGTGTTGAACGGTGTTGAAATGTCTTCCGGAGAGCGATTATAGTACAAACGCACCCGTCCGGAAAGACGGGTAAACCGGAATGACTCCCATCGACTCGACATCTACCAGCCTTGCCACCCTCGGCTCTCTGCTGAATCGGCCCCTGAACATCGGGAGGCGGGTTCTGGCCAAACGCCTGGTGTTTGCGCCCATGACCTTTCTCGGCCATGTCGCCTTCCGGGAGTTGCTCGGCGGATTCGGAGGCTATGGACTGATGTTTTCCGAAATGTGCAGCGCCAAAACCGTCCCCGGCGAAAATCGATTCGTCTCCAGATACTTCCGCTGGCAGGACGAGGAGCTGCCCTTTCTGGCCTGCCAGATTGTGGGCAGTGAACCCGAGCGCATGGCGGACGCTGCGCAGCGCATCGAAGCCGAGGGCTTCTTCGGCGTGGACGTCAACTTCGGCTGCTCGACGGCGACGATCTGCCGTCAAAGCTGCGGCGCAGCCGTGCTGCGGGATCCGGACCTGGCCGGGCGGATCGTCCATCGCATCCGCCGAGCGGTTCGGATCCCGCTGACCGTCAAATTTCGCACCGGCTGGCAGGACGACCCTGCGGCCGCGGTCGGCATGGGCCGGCGGTTCGAGGACGCCGGCGCCGACGCCGTAACGTTTCACCCGCGGGTGGCGCCGGACCGGAGGGCGCGGGCGCCCAAATGGGAATACATCGGACGGCTCAAACAGGCCCTGCGCATTCCGGTGTTTGGAAACGGGAATGTCTTCGACGCGGACGGATGTCTGCGCATGCTCCGGCAGACCGGATGCGACGGGGTGGCTCTGGGGCGGGTTGCCATCGCCAGGCCCTGGACGTTTGCGGAATGGTGCGATGGGTATAAACCGGAGCCGGACATCTTTGAAAAGACGGTGAAGCGGCTTCTGGATCTGACGGCACGCCACTTCGACGAGAA
>CAZEKN010000189.1:0-5141 GCA_964512755.1 uncultured Desulfatibacillum sp.
TCCTTCACTTCGTCGACGCTGACCATCTTGCCGGTCGACGATTTCACCATATCTCTGTATCTTTCAGCGACCTTTTCTTCTCGATTTTGATCGCAGGCGGGGAAAACTATACCGAATATGAAAACCAATGAGATCGTGATGATATGTTTCAGCATCATGGCTGCCCTTCCTCGGGTCGGAAACAGCTGAACGTTTATGAGCCTGGAAATAACAGCTCGGAAAAAATTTCATGGACGGGCTTGAATCATGCTGGGCTATTGCATCGGCACCCGGCAGGTTTTCGTCCCGCGGGCTCGGATCGCCCTTTGCGGTTTTCCTAAATTTGACGGCATGGGGCGATTGTCGGGATGTCCCCCATTTTCTGTGGAAGTTTTTTACCTTATCCGGTAAAAGGTTTCAATATGCGATCTTTTTGGGCGCTTGAAACCGATTTTAATCAGGATAGGGGCTACAGACGTCGTCCGCGCTAAGACGGAAAGGGAGAGGCATGAATCGCCAGACGGAAAAATCGATTGGAAAACTGGATCAGACCTCGCATTTGATTCTGCACAGGACCAGCAGGAACGAAATCCGGGAAGGCATTACCGTCATCGTTAAGGGCGATGGCGTCTGGGTTTACGATCAGGATGGGAAGCGCTATCTGGACCTCGACGCGGGCGTGACCCGGCCGGTTCACGTTGGCCACGGTTCCAGGGAACTGGCCCAGGCAGCCTATGACCAGATGTGCCGCCTGGCCTACTTCACCCCGATGGCCTTCGCCAACGTGCCGGCCATGGAACTCGCGCAGGCGCTGGCAGGGGTCACTCCGGCCGGCATCAACCGGTTCACGTTCGAGTGCGGCGGCTCCGAAGCGGTGGAAACGGCCATGAAAATCGCCAAGCACTACCACTACTACCGGGGCGACAAGGGCCGGTTCAAGATCATGTCCCGGCGGGGGGCCTATCACGGCGTCAATGGAATCGGGCTGCGCGCGCTGGGTACGGTCATGCCCATGCGCCAGGTGATGGAGCCGCTCGCCCCCGGCGCCGCCTTCATCGAGTCGCCCTACTGCTACCGTTGTCCCCACCACCTCACTCCGCAGAACTGCGACATGGCCTGCGCCCGCGAGCTGGCGCGGATCGTCGAGTTCGAAGGGCCGGAGCAGATTTCCGCGTTTATCGGCGAGCCGATTCAACAGGCCTTCGGTGCGCTGAAGCCGCCCGCAGACTACTGGCCGATCATCCGCGAAATCTGCGACCGCTACGGCATCCTGCTCATCATCGACGAAGTCATCTGCGGGTTCGGCCGCACCGGTAAAATGTTTGCCACCGAGCACTTCGACGTCCAGCCGGACCTGATCACGATGGCCAAGGGCCTCACCAGCGGTTATGTGCCGTTGGGCGCTGTCGGGTGCACCGACCCCGTAATGGAGCCCATCGAAGTCCTCAACCACCTGCACACCTACGGGAACCACCCGGTTCCATGCGCCGTGGGGGTAAAAAATCTCGAAATCATCGAACGCGACCGCCTGGTCGAAAACAGCGCGGCCATGGGGGACTATTTCCTGGATGGACTGAAGAATCTGGAGAGCCGTCCGTCCGTCGGCGAAGTCCGCGGCACCGGCCTCTGGCTGGCGATCGATTTCACCAGCGACAAGAAAACCCGTGCGCCGTATCCGACCGCCAACCTGATGAACCTGCTGAAGCGGGCCAAGCAAAAAGGGGTCATCACCAAGACCATGGGGCTGGCCCTGGAATTCGCACCGCCCTTGACCATTAATAAGGATGAGATCGACTTTGCCCTCCGGGTGATCGAGGAGTGCATCATCGAGGAAGAAAACGTGCTCGGTTTTTGACGGAGGGCGGCCCCCTGGATGCCGGTGCAGCCGTCATCCGGCCTGCGGAATCTCGAGAATCACCTTCCCGATGTTCCGGTTTTCGCGCACGTATTCGTGGGCGGCGCCGGCCTCGGTGATGGGGAAGACCCGATCGATGACAGGGTTGAGGCGGCCGTCTGCCAGCAGGGGCCAAAACCGTTCTTCAAACTGTCGGATGATGCGGATTTTTTCGGAAACCGGCCGATGCCGCAGCCGAGATCCGATCAGGCGCAGGCTCCGGCCCAGCACCACGCCGAGATCGATCTCCGCCCGACGCCCGCCCATCACGCCGATATTCACCAGCCGGCCTCCGGGAGCCAGCACCTCGATGTTGCGGTTCAGGTAGGCCGCCCCCACGGGATCCAGGATCAGGTCCACCCCTCGGCCAGCGGAGTGGGCCTTGATCTCGACGGCAAAATCCTGATGCTGGTAGTCGACTGCCAAGGCCGCTCCCAACCGGCGGCAGGCTTCCAGTTTCTCCGGCGAGCCGGCCGTCGCAAAGACCACTGCTCCCGCCGCCCGGGCCATTTGGATCGCCGCCGTGCCGACTCCGCTCGCCCCCGCATGGATCAACACCGATTCCCCGGCCACGAGCTGCCCTTCGATGAACAGGTTCAGAAAAGCCGTCAGCCAGGCTTCGGGGACGGCCGCCCCTTGAGCGAACGACCAGTTGTCCGGCATCCGCATGAGAAGACTGCTGGGGGCCGCCGCACGCTCGGCATATCCCCCGCCCGGCAACAGGGCCAGCACCCGGTCGCCCGCCGACCAGCCTTGCACGTCATCTGCCATTGCGCTGACGACCCCACTGATCTCGAGCCCCAGGATGTCCGATGCTCCGGGCGGAGGAGGATACTGCCCGCGCGCCTGCAGCAGATCCGCCCGGTTCACGGCGGAGGCCCGCACCGAGACAAGCACCTCGCCCGGTCCGATCGAGACGTCTCCGACTTCATGCCACACCAGCCGCGGCGTCTTATCGCCCCTCTTCACGCCAATCGCCTTCATAATCCCTCGCTCGGAAAATGGGTTGCAGGTGAACACCGTCCAAGATGGAGGCCTTTTGGATTCAACCTGGATCGGATGTTGCGTGAGACGCCGGCTGGTTCTGATTGGACGCCAATAGTAACGGAATCCCGCCGTCGTCGGACCGGGCGGCCCGCAGAACCTGCTCAACCGGTCTGCCCAGCAGAAAATCCAGCATGGCGGCCTCCAGCCGGCCGCGCGAGACCATCAGTCGGCGGATTTCAGCGTCATAGGCGCAGATTTCCGCCAGGTGCTGCCGGGCCTCTTCAGCACCCGGGCCGCTCGTGTTTTTCAGCAAACCTTGAATCAGCTCATGACTGCAGCGCCGGTCATGCTCCACCACCAGGTTCCACAACCCCCTGATGCCGGACAGAAGATCGCTGCGCGAAAGACGGCTGCGGTCGTATGTTTGCTCGATCCGTGTCGTGTCCCAGCACACCAGCTCCCGGCACTCCAGCGGCCGGTGCTCGTAGATCCGGCACCGGTTTGATCCTGGATCCCAAAAACGGCAGGCCCAACGGCCGTTGCTGCCCTTGATCTTGATGATGTCGCCGTCGACGCGCACCAGCCCTCCGCGGATCGGGTCCCGAGCCAGTTCCCCCCCGCGGATCGTGAATAGATGCCGGGTATGAATAAATCCCCGCTCCACCAGGTGGCGGTCCTCCAGATGCAGAGACGGCCCGCCGTTCCGACAGCAGGTTCCGCATTTCGAGCAACGCTGGGTGGCATGAATGGGTTTCATCGGGGGCCTGCGGAAGATGCGCGGCATCACCGCCGCATTCGAAATCCGCTGTTCACGCTATAACATAAAGATCATCGCCCTGGCAAACCGACCGTCGCTTGGCGGGCCTCCAAACCTAACCGTCGATTTGTATTTCAGAATCTTTTGAGTATAATAAGGCCGAAATGAATCGGGGTGTAAAGACGAACTGAAAAAGGCCGACCCGAAACGATGCGAATTCACGCGGATCAGCTGAAAAGCGGCAGCCTGACCGTCGCTTTTGAAGAACCCGCCGACCGGTTCACCGGTCTGCGGGAATTGGCCCGCAGCGGCGAGTGCGAGTTCACGAGTCCGATTCGCACCCGTCTGCGCGCCACCCGCATCCGCGAACTGGTGGAGATCGAAGGGGTAATTCAGACGGCCATGCGCTTGACCTGCGGCCGGTGTCTGGCGCCGTTCGTCTATCCGATGGAGGTCGAATTTGCGCTCACCTACACCGGAGACCGGCCGGGCGATGCCGAAAGCGGCGAAGCGGAGGCCCGGGAGCAGAAAGCCGGGGAAGCCGGCCTTATTTATTTCCAGGGTGAGGAAATCGACCTGACGGAGGGGATTCAGGAGCAGGTGATTCTATCCTTCCCGCTGCGGCCCTTGTGCCGTGAAACCTGCAGGGGCCTTTGTGCGCGCTGCGGTGCCGACCTCAATCAAGAGCGCTGCCGGTGTCCGGGGAAGCCGGCCGATAGCCCCTTCGCGGTGCTGGGCCGGCTCAAGCTGGATTGATGGCAGCCGATGTTGACGATTCTTGCGACCCAACCGGACCTCGAAATATTCCATGGGCACTGACGCTTCACTGCAGGATAAAACCGGCCCCTCGCTGCCGCGCCGCATGGCCGGATTTGCCCTGAAGGTTCTGCGGGATTTCCACGGAAACCAGGGGCTGTTGCTGGCCGGAGCCGTAGCCTATTACACCCTGCTGTCCATCGTGCCGCTGTTTGCGATCATCCTGGTGGGTCTGTCGCACTTCGTCAATGAGGACCAGCTGATCCAAACGATTGCCAGAAACCTGGAGCTGCTGATCCCCGGATATGCTGAAAGCCTGGCCAACCAGGTGCGGATGTTCCTCGACCGCCGGCATCTGGTGGGCGTCGTGGGCTTCGTCATCATGCTGTTTTTCAGCTCCATGGCCTTCTCCGTCCTGGAAAGCACCATGGCCGTCATTTTCTCCCACCGCAAGCAATCGCTGCGGCGTCCGCTGTTTATATCCGCCATCATCCCCTATATGTACATCCTCTTGATCGGCCTGGGGTTCTTTCTGGTAACGATCATCTCGGGTGCGCTGGACACACTGGACCGGCGATCGGTGCTGGTGCTGGGCTATGAACTCAGCCTGGCAGGGTCTTCCAAGGTTCTGCTTTATTTTCTGGGCCAGACGGGAATGGTGCTGATGCTGACCTCCTTTTATATCGTTTTGCCGGTGGGCCATATTTCCGTCCGGCATGCCCTGAGCGGTGCGTTCACCGCCGCCATCCTCTGGGAGATCATCCGCCG
>CAZEKN010000190.1:0-5103 GCA_964512755.1 uncultured Desulfatibacillum sp.
GGATCGGGTGCAGCAGGCGCGCCAGCCGGCGTGCGTCCTCCGGGGTGTCGTTGACGCCTTTGATCAGGATGTATTCGAAGGTGATGCGCCGGCCCGGCGGTAGCGGATAGGTGCGGCAGGCCTCCTGCAGCACCTCCAGGGGGTATCTGGCGTTGATGGGCATCAGCCGGCTGCGGGTGGCGTTGTCCGTGGCATTGAGGGAGACGGCCAGGCTCGCCCGCGACCGCCGGCCGAACTCCAGCATTTGGGGCACCAGCCCGGCGGTGGACACCGTCACGCGTTTGGCCGCGAACCCGAGACCGATATCGCTGTCGGTAATGACCTCCAGGGCGCCCAGGAGGTTTTCGAGGTTGGCCAGCGGCTCGCCCATGCCCATGAACACGAGGTTGCTCAACGGCTCCGACTCCGGAAGCTCGTGCCGGATGTCGCGGATCTGAGCCAAGATCTCCGCACGGGTCAGGTTGCGCCGCAGTCCGGATTTCGCCGTGAGGCAGAAGCGGCAGTTCTGGGCGCAGCCCACCTGGCTAGACACGCACAGGGTGAAGTGGTCGCGCTCCGGGATCAGGACGCTTTCGATGCTCTCGCCGTCCTCCAGCCCGAAGAGATACTTGCGCGTTCCGTCGGCGGCGGTCTGGATGGCCCGGACCTCCAGCCGCGGGATCCGGAAATGCTGGCTCAGCAGCGATCGCAGATCCTTGGAAATATCGGACATGTCCGCGAAGCGGTCCTGCTGGCGGCGAAAGATCCATTTCAGGAGCTGCCCGGCGCGATAGGCGGCGATCCCGCGTTCGACCAGCCAGGCGCCCAGCTGCTCCCTGGAAACATTCAGAATATTGGTCCGCTCCGTCTCCGAACGCATGACACCCTTCCCGCCGGAATTGCAGGGAGCCTGTTTACCTGAGGCCCCCAGTGTGATAGATAAGAATGGCAACGGTAGTACGCGGGTACCGCGCGCTTTATCCGACCCCTCGACCTCTCGTACCCTTGAATCCTTTCTTTTACTTGACATAACATTGATGCCATTGTAATTTCAAGAATTTGTAAAAAGTAGACGAAACAACTATGTTCGAAAATCTCAGCGACAAGCTTGACTCCGTCTTCAAGAAGCTGCGCGGGCACGGCAAGCTCAACGAAAAAAACATCGATGAGGGCCTGAAGGAAGTCCGCATGGCCCTGCTCGAAGCCGATGTCCATTACCGTGTGGTCAAGGGCTTCATCGAGGATCTGCGCCAGCGCGCGCTGGGCCATGAGGTGATGGACAGCCTCACCCCCGGCCAGCAGGTCGTCAAGATCGTCAACGAGAAGCTGACTGAGCTGATGGGTTCGCGCCACGAAGCGTTGAACCTGGCGGGTTCGCCTCCGGCCGCCGTAATGCTGGTTGGCCTGCAGGGGTCCGGAAAAACCACCACGGCCGGCAAGCTGTCGATCCTGCTGCGCAAGATGGGCCGGCGCCCGTTCCTCGTTCCGGCGGACGTCTACCGGCCGGCGGCCATCGACCAGTTGAAGACGATCGCCGATCAGCTCCAGGTGCCGGTCTTCGGGTCTTCTACAGAGCAGGATCCGGTGCAGATCTGTCTCGAGGCTAAAGCGGCCGCCTTCCAGAAAGGCTGTGACGTCTTGGTCCTCGACACAGCCGGACGGCTGCACATCGACGAAGAGCTCATGGCCGAACTCGAACGGATCAAGGAGTCCTTGCGTCCGTCCGACATCATGCTCGTGGCCGATGCCATGACGGGCCAGGACGCCGTGAACATTGCCAAGGCCTTTAACGAGCGCCTCGACATCAGCGGCGTGATCCTGACCAAAATGGACGGCGATGCCCGCGGCGGCGCCGCCCTGTCCATCAAGACCATCACCGGCAAGCCGATCAAGTTCATCGGGGTCGGCGAAAAATTGAACGCGCTCGAGCCGTTTCACCCCGACCGCATGGCCGCCAGCATCCTGGGCATGGGCGATGTGCTCAGCCTGATCGAGAAAGCCCAGGAAGCCGTCGACCAGAAGAAGGCGGTCGAGCTCCAGAAGAAGCTGCGCAAGAGCCAGTTCACACTAGAGGATTTCCGCGACCAGCTGATCCAGGTGCGCAAGATGGGGTCGTTGTCCGACATCCTCAAAATGATTCCGGGGATGGGCAAGATCAAGCAAATGAAGAACCTCGACATCGACGATCGTGAATTCGTGCGCATCGAGGCCATCATCAATTCGATGACCGCCCAGGAGCGCCGGCAGCACGGCATCATCAACGGCAGCCGGCGCAAGCGGATCGCGCTCGGCAGCGGAACCCGCATCCAGGACGTCAACGCCCTGTTGAAGAATTATACCCAGATGCTGAAGATGCTTAAAAAGTTTAACCAAGGCGGCCTCCGTCGCGGGATGCTGCCCTTCTGAAGGAGAACACGACCCATGGCAGTCAAGATCAGACTGGCGCGGCACGGCGCCAAAAAGAGACCCTTCTACCGAATCGTGGTGGCCAACAGCGAAAGCCCTCGGGACGGGAGATATCTGGAAAACGTGGGAACCTACGATCCCAAGGACACGCCCACCCGGGTGACGTTGAAAACCGAGCGCGTGCAGTATTGGCTCGGCAAGGGGGCTACCCCGACCGATACCGTTAAGACCCTTTTGATAGAAGAAGGCGCACTCGGGCGCAAGAATTAGGATCGGCCCAAGGCCTCGGATCGTGCCGCCGCGCAGCCGAAAAGCGCTTTCGTCGGGGTTTCGAAACTGAAGGCGCGCACCGGGACCACCGTTTCCGATGCATCGTGCTCAACCGCCAACCCAGGAGCCGACGCCATGAAAGAACTGGTCAATCGCATCGCACAGGCAATGGTTGATCATCCCGATCAGGTTCAGGTCACCGAGGTGGAGGGGAACCAAACCACCGTTCTCGAACTCAAGGTCGCGAAGGAGGATTTGGGCAAGATCATCGGCAAAGAAGGTCGCAACGCAAGGGCCATCCGCACGATTGTCGGTGCGGCTTCAGCCAAGCTGAAGAAACGCACGGTCCTGGAGATCATCGAATAGGCCGTGCCCGAACAGCGATTCATCCTCATGGGACGGATTGTCGGTGCTCACGGCACTGCCGGCAGCCTGAAGATGGCGTCCTATGCCGAATCGTTGGCGGTCTTTGAGAGCGGTCGGACGTTGGTCGCCCGGAGCGAGGCCGGAAACGAAACGGCTTACGAAGTCGCATGGGTTCGGGCCCACGGGCGGGCGGCCCTTCTGGGTCTCAAAGGAGTCGCCAACCGCAGCCAGGCGGAAACCTTGATCGGCTGCGATGTGTTCCTTGACAAAACAACTCTGCCCAAGCTGGAAGACGGCGTCTATTATTGGGACGATCTGATCGGCATCGAGGTGGTTTCCGCCGACGGTGCGTCTCTGGGCCGGATCGAGTCCATCTTGCAGACCGGCAGCAATGATGTTTACGTGATCAAACAGGGGAACCGCGAGCTTCTGCTGCCGGCGCTCCGATCCGTGGTCAAATCCGTTGACCTGACGGCGCGCCGCATGGAGGTTGAGGTGCCCGAAGGCCTGGAGTGAGAGGCCCTTTGCCGCATGCAGATTCTGGTGTTGACCCTTTTCCCGGAAATGTTCGATGCCTTCTGGTCGCACGGCATCATGCGCAAGGCCGTTGAACAGGGGAGCATCACGGCGGCCGCGCTGAATATCCGGGACTTCGCGCCGGGCCGGCACCAGGTCACCGACGACCGGCCCTACGGCGGCGGCAGCGGCATGGTCATGAAACCGGAGCCTCTGGCGGCCGCCATCCGCGCGGCCAGGGGGCGCGCGCCGGCCGCCCCCGTCATTCTGATGGCCCCCCAGGGCCGGGTGTTCAGCCAGGCGGCCGCCCGGGAGATGGCGGCTCTGCCGGAGATCATTCTGGTCTGCGGGCGATATGAGGGCGTGGACGACCGCCTCAGCCGTGATTTGATCAGCGATGAATTGTCCATCGGCGATTATGTCCTGACCGGCGGCGAAGTCGCCGCCATGGCGGTGATCGATGCCGTCACGCGGCTGATCCCCGGAGTTCTCGGCGGAGCGGATTCGGCTGAGCGCGACTCGTTTTCAAACGGACTTCTCGAACACCCCCATTACACGCGACCGCCGGTGTTCGAAGGAGCCGAAGTCCCCGAGGTGCTGCTGACCGGTCACCACCGCAACATCGAGCATTGGCGGCTGGCGGCCTCCCTCATGCGGACGTTCGTCCATCGACCGGATTTGCTGCGGCAACGGGTGCTGACCGATGAGGAGATCGATATCATGCGGAGTTGGCAGGACGAGCTGAGCCGGCTTCTCGACAAGGTTAAAAGTTATTGACCATTATCAGTCTTTTGAACTAAAATAAAAAATTTCGATGCAATCGAAATTTTGGAGGAGAGGCATGAACAAGATCGAGCTGATAGAACGCGAACAGATGAGAATGGACCTGCCCAGCTTCGCCGCGGGCGATACCGTCAAGGTCCACGTAAAAATAAAAGAGGGCGAGAAGGAGCGGATCCAGGCCTTCCAGGGAGTGGTGATCGGAAAGCGCAAAGGAACCACCGGCGCCAGCTTTACGGTGCGCAAGGTGTCGTACGGCATCGGAGTGGAACGCATCTTTCCGATGCACTCCCCGACCATCGACCGCGTCGAAATCATCACCCGCGGCCGGGTGCGGCGCGGCAAGCTCTACTATCTGCGCAACCTCAAAGGCAAGGCCGCGCGCATCCGTGAAAAACGCATCGCCTGATGCCCGGTCCAGAGCACCGTCCAATACGACCCATACGAATGGATGCGAGATGAACCACCCGGCGGCGGGCTGATTTTCGGGCTCACCGCCGGCCCCAAACGACTCGGCATCCCCATGGACCTCTGGTTCTACGAGCACCGCGCCGCCCGATCCGGCCGCCGCCGTATCGCCGGCGTCGACGAGGCCGGACGCGGCCCGTTGGCCGGACCGGTGGTGGCATCGGCGGTCATTCTGCCGCCGGCCTTTCACGACCCGCGCGTCACCGACTCCAAAAAACTCAGCCCGGCCCGGCGCGAACGTCTCTACGACGTCATTTATCAGGACGCACTGAGCGTCGGGATCGGCATCGTCGACTCCGGAGAGATCGATCGGATCAA
>CAZEKN010000191.1:0-5085 GCA_964512755.1 uncultured Desulfatibacillum sp.
GGTACATCAAACCGGTGAATAGAAGGGCGCCTCCCTCCCGGCGCAGGCCCGCCCCCTTCCACCAATTGTTGATAAGGAATTTAGGAACACCGAACGGGTTTTGCGTTTTTCTGACGTTGTCGGCAATCAGGTCGATAATGTCCTTGGGATGGTACATGTCAGGATTTCCTCCATTGATCGACAACGAAGCGTTTCAATCCCAGAATGACCTCGCCGGGATTGGCGTTCCGCGGACAGGTCTGGGTGCAGAGGCCGCAGTGCAGGCAACGCCAGAGCTCCGCCGGACTCTCCAGGATCCTTTCCTTGGCGCCGATCTGGATGTACCGGACCATTTTGCGCGGAAAGTGCTCGTAGACGAGCGGACAGATGGCGGCGCAGGTGCCGCAATTGAAGCAGTCCAGCGCCGTGTCCACGCCGAACCGGGCGAGCTCCTCGGCAAATTCAGGATGAATCAGATGCATGGATCATCTCCTCGCAACAAACTCCGCCGGTCAGGGCGGCGGTGCGCCCCGCCGCGACGGCTCACGCTTCGGCGTTTTCCGGCGCGGCGGATTCCGGCCGCACGTAATAACGGTAGTACCCGTCGTCCTTTTCGCCTTCGAAGACCTCTCCGAACTTTTTGAGCGAGGCCAGATACCAAAGGACCTCGGCGGCCGGAATTCCCGAGAGGCGGGCCAGTTCGGGCGCGGTCTTGCCTGCGCCGGTGAGCAGGTCGCGCAGCAGCCCCAGGGCTTTTTTTTGGGTTTTGACTCTTTCCGCCGCCGCCGCAACCGCTGCGCTGCGTGCCTCCCGAAGTTGTTTCAGGGCCTTGCGCCGGGCGGATTTGGCATCTTGATCTTCTGTCATGCGATCCTCACATATACGGTTCGGAAAGCGTCCGCCGGAGGGACGCTGCTCAGGCGGCCTTCATTCATGGGCCAAGGGATCCGCCACGATCATGTCGACCATTTCCTCGTACTGCCTCAAGGTCCAGCCGTTCACGCTGATGGCGTCTTCCGGGCAAACCGCGGCGCAGGCCCCGCATCCGAGGCACAACGCGCTGAACACCTGGGCTTTTTCCACGGGTTGGCCGTCCACTTCCACCGGAGCCAGGCGCAGAGCGCCCTCGGCCGGGCAGGCCGGCAGGCAGTCTCCGCAGCCCCGGCATCGGCCGACATCCACCTCGGCCTTGAAGGGGTCCAGTTCCACGTAGCCCGGCGCCAGGATCGCTGCGGCCTTCACCGCCGCCGCGCCGGCGGCGTTGCAGGCCTCCCCGATGTCCATCGGCGCCTGGACGGTGCCGGCCAGGAGGATCCCGTTCACCGAGAGCTCCACCGGACGCAGTTTGGGATGCACTTCCAAAAGAAACCGGTCCGCCCCGACCGGGAGCTTCATGGACTCCACCAACTCCGGAATGGGGCTGGGCTCCATCCCGACGGCGAGCACCACCAGGTCCGCCGGGACCCGTACTTCCTCCCCGAACGTGAGCGTATCCGCCACGCGGATCTCCAGCGCATAGGCCGCAGCCTCGGCCGGCCGCGCCACGACGGGCGGCCGCTCCGCCTCGAAGCGCAGGAAAACCACGCCCTTTTTCGAGGCACGCTCGTAGACCTCTTCCTGCCCCCGGCCGTAGGTGCGGATGTCGCGATAGAATTCGTAGACCCGCGTGCCGGGGTGGGCCTCCCGCGTGCGCGCCGCGGCCTGGAGCATGGCCGTGCAGCAGGTGCGCGAACAGTATTCGTTCAGGCAGCCCGATTCGTCCGGTTCGTGCAGGCCGGGAATTTGGCGGCTGCCGACGCAGTGGATCATGGCGATCGACCGGATCGGCCGGCCGTCGATCTCCAGCACATGGCCGGGGTCCGCTAGCGCCGCTTTTTGGATAAAGTCGCTGAGCGTGACGACTTCCTTGAATTCCCCGTACCCGTATTCGGCCCGGCGGGGCGCGTAGGGCCTGAAGCCGGTGGCCAGAATGACCGCGCCGGTTTCCAAGCTGAATTCCGTCGGGGCCTCCGGCGGCGGTCCGGCATAATACCCGACAAAGGGGACATAGGCCGCTGCCTGCTTCTCGACCCCGTTCCGGGGCGGCGCCAGATGGGAAGCATCGGTCGAGCCGGACGCGGGGGTCCGGATCGTGAGGTTGAAATTCCCGACGTAACCGCCGAACCCCGCCACCTCCGAACATGTGTAAACCGTCACGCCGGGTTCCCGGAGCACTTCGCCGACCAGCTGGGATACGAACTCGGCGGCCGGCTCGCCCGTCGGCGCCAGGCGGTCCAGTGCGGCCGCACGGCCCCCCAGGAAGGGAGACTTCTCGATCAGCGCGACCTGAAAGCCCCTTTGCGCCAGGTCTTTGACCGCCTTGAGCCCGGCCGCACCGCCGCCGACGACCGTGGCGTGGCGGCGGACGTCGACCCTCAGCGGCTCCAGCGCTTTGAGATGGCGGGCCTTGCCCACCGCTGCGGCGACCAGCCGTGCGGCCTTGCGGGTGGCGGGTTCGCCGTGGTGCACCCAGCTCACCTGCTCGCGGATGTTGGCGTGTTCGTAGAGGTAGGGATTGGCCTGGGCCCGGCTGAGGGCGCCCCGAAAGGTCGTTTCATGCAGGCTGGGTGCGCAGGAAGCCACCACCACCCGGTCCACGAGCCCCTTTTTCAAGTCTTCGGCGATCAATTCCTGGCCGGGGTCCGAGCACATGAACGGGTTGGCGCGCGCGACGACGACGCCGGGGATTTTCTCGGCCTGCCGGCGCACCTCCTCCACGTTCACGTGGTCGGAGATGTTGCCGCCGCAGTGGCAGATATAAACCCCGATTCTGCCGCCGGCGGCCGCCCCGTTTGCTTCGCTCTTGGCCGTCATCTTCGTCTCTCCGAATGGTTGCCCGTTTGAGTTTTTCAAGCGGCGGCTCTTTTATCCGCCGACAGCCTCGCGTTCAGGTACTTGGATGCTTCCATGGCGGCGGCGCCGGCCTCCGCGATGCTGTCCACGATGTCCTTCGGACCCGCGGCGGCCCCGGCCACGAATACGCCTGGCATTTCCGTCAGCGTCGGAGCGCTCTTCGGAGCGGGGGTCTTCAAAAAGCCGTCGGCCGATCTCGAGACCGCGCACACGCCCTCGGGGCTCCACTCCGGCAGCATGCCGAGCGACAGGACTACGAGATCGTGCCCGGCGGTCGTGACCCCCTCGCCGTTCTGGGCTTCGTAGCGGACACCCACCTGCCCGTTTTCGCCCTCGGACAGGGCGGCTACCTTGCCCTTGACGAACTGAATCCCCATGGCCTGGGCATTCTGGAAGAACTGTTCGTAGCCTTTGCCGAAGGCGCGGATGTCCATGTAGTAGACCGTGATATCCGCCAGCGGCAGAGATCCCGAAAGCAGCATCGCCTGCTTGATGGTGTACATGCAGCAGACCCGCGAACAGTAGGAAACCCCCATGCTCTGGTCGCGGGAGCCGGCGCACTGAATGAAGGCGATCGAATCCGGCTCCCTGCCGTCGGAGGGCCTGAGCACCCGGGCGTAGGGCCCATGCGGCGCCAGCAGGCGTTCCATCTGCAACGCGCTGATGACGTTCGGAATCCGGCCGCGGCCATATTGAACTTTGTCATCGAGCGGCAAAGCGGTGAACCCTGTCGCCAGAACGGCCGTCTTGGCCTCGATCGTGAAATCCCGCGGTGTTTGAAAGTAATCCACCGCCTGCGTCGGGCAGACTTTCTCGCAGGCCCCGCACAGCATGCAATTTTCCGTATCCAGCACCGCCACCTGCGGGATGGCGTTCGAGAAAGGGATCCGGATGGCCTTGCGGCCGCAGAAGCCGCCCTGCTCTTCGTCCGGCACATACACGGGGCAATGGTACTCGCACTGCCGGCAGCCGATACACTTGTTTTCGTCCACGTAGCGGGGCTTTTGACGTACGCTGGCAGCGAGGCCCGCCGCGCCGCCCGTCAGGGAAACCAGATCGCAGTAGGTGAACAGCCGAATATTTTCATGATGCGCGGCGGAAGCCATCTTCGGTGTGGTGATGCAGCTGGCGCAGTCGAGCGTTGGAAAGACCTTGGAAAGCCGGACCATTTTGCCGCCGATGGACGCGTCTTTTTCGACCACGGCTACCGTGAAGTCCTGGGCAGCCAAGTCCAGGGCGGCCTGAAGGCCGGCGATGCCGCCGCCGACGACCAGTGCGTCAAACTTCATCTGCGGGCTGGTTTCCATAGGGGGATTCGCCTCCTTGGGTTATGAGTTTCAGGCCGTTGCGGTGCACGGCGGCCCCAGCTCTTTGACCAGCTGGTTCATGTCGTTGACTTCTTTTAAAAACGAACGGTTGCACACGGTGCAGATGGCGGTGAGGCGCAGTCGCCGCGTGTCCAACCCGCGCTTCTTCATCATGGCGTAGACCCGGTCGATCCTGCCGGCCAACGCTTCGTAAGCCCCTTTGTAGGGGCATTCGGCGCCGCAGGACATGATGATGATCCCGCTGATGCCCTTGTCGAAGCAATTTAGATAGAAGCGCTCGGGAAAAAGCACTGGGGCCGGAACCCGGATGATGAAGGTGTTGACCGGGTAGCTGCTGTGCGCCTGCCCGACGGAATTGGCGCCGGGATAGGCGCAATGCTCGGTTGCCAGGATAAGAATCTTCCCGTCATGCTCCGGACCGGTAGCCATTTCTGCACCTACTTCTTCCTGCGGACGTAAAGCTTGTCATAGCCTTCAGCCGAAGCGACCCCCAGAAATTCGTGGCCGACTTTTCCGGCCCAGGCCGGGATATCGTTTCGCGTTCCGGGGTCGCCGGACAGGATCTCGATGACCTCTCCGACCTTGACTTTGCCGATGCCTTTCTTGGCTTCCAGCAGAGGGCCGGGGCAGGCGCTGCCGCGCGCGTCGACTGTGGCGGCTGCTTTCAGGGTGCTGAGATCTACCTGTGACATAAGATGCCTCCTAATGTGGGTGAGGGTTCCATCCGTGTTTTAATCAACTCCACGCGGAATCCCCCGGACGGTTCGGGGATTTCGCCCGTGGAAACGATTTCGAGGCAGGCGACCGGCAGCACGCGCAGCAGGTCGTCGGCGGCCGAGGGGTCGCTCCACAGGACCTCCAGGGAGTCACCGGGCCGCATTTCCTT
>CAZEKN010000192.1:0-5021 GCA_964512755.1 uncultured Desulfatibacillum sp.
GATTGGGTTATTCCGCTTGGCCCTGCGCCGTGTGCCGTGCGCCGTGCACCGCTTCTTTCATCTTGCAATGCCATTTCCACGCGGAGGCGATGATATCCTCCAGGCGGCTCTGTTCCGGGACCCAGCCGAGCCGGTCCTGCGCCTTCCGGTTCGAGGCGATCAGGACGGGTGGATCGCCCGGCCGGCGCGGTCCGGTTTGAATCGAGAGCGGCTTGCCGGTGATCCGCCGTGCTTGACGGATGACCTCCAAGACCGAATAGCCGCGCCCCTGGCCGAGATTGAAAGCCCCTCCGTCGTTCCCGGCCAGAAGCCGTTCGAGCGCCAGCACGTGGGCGCGGGCCAGGTCGGCGACGTGAATGTAGTCACGGATGCAGCTTCCGTCGGGCGTCGGATAGTCCGTGCCGTAGACCTGGACCGGCCTTTCCCCGTTCCCGGCGGCGTCCAGAATCCGCGGGATGAGATGGCTTTCAGGGGTATGCCACTCCCCGATCTGGGCGGCGGGGTCGGCTCCCGCGGCATTGAAGTAGCGCAGGGCCATCCAGCGCAGCCCGTAGGCACTTTCGCAATCCGCCAGGATGTGCTCCGCCATCAGCTTGGTGCGGCCATAGGGGCTGAGGGGGCGGGTCGGGTGCTCCTCGTCGATCGGCACATGGTGAGGGTTGCCGTAGACGGCGGCCGAGGATGAGAACACGATATGGCGAATGCCGTGACGCACCATCGCCCGGATCAACTGCAGCGAACCGGTCACGTTGTTCGCATAGTACTTCAGCGGGTTCGCCACCGATTCCCCTACCTCGATGAAGGCGGCAAAGTGCATGACGGCCGTGATCCGAAAGCGCGAACAGACTTCATTCAGACCGGCTGCATCACCGATGTCGCCTTCGAAAAACTCCCCCCATCGGACGTGCTCCCGATGCCCCGTGGCCAGATTGTCGTAGACCACCGGATGGAACCCGCGCCGGGCGAGCTCCTGGCAGCAGTGGGCGCCGATGTAGCCGGCCCCGCCGGTGACGAGGACGTTCATATGAACCCTTTTTGACCCAAAAACAGCAGGATTTCCTGAGCGGCTTCGTCGGGCGTAATGTGGGTGGTGTCGATGCGCACCTCCGGGCTTTCCGGCTCCTCGTAGGGGTCGTCGATGCCGGTGTAGCCCTTGATCAGACCGGCGCGGGCCTTGGCGTACATGCCCTTGCGGTCGCGGTTTTCGCACACGTCCAGCGGCGTGGCCACGAAAATCTCGATGAATCCGCCGTAGGCCTCAATGGTGCGGCGAATTTCCGCACGGGTCTTGGCATACGGAGCGATCGGCGCGCAGATGGCGATCCCGCGATTCTTGGTGATTTCCGAAGCGACGAACCCGATGCGCTTGACGTTGATGTCACGGTGCTCCTTGGAAAAGGTGAGCTCGCTGGACAGGTTGTGGCGGACGATATCCCCGTCGAGCAGGGTCACCGGCCGGTCGCCGCGTTCCAGGAATTTGGAATACAGGATCTTGGCGATGGTCGATTTTCCGGCACCTGAAAGGCCCGTCATGAAGATCGTGAATCCCTGGCGATTCGGCGGGGGATAGGCTTTTTCGAGCTCCGCGATCACCTCCGGGAACGTGGCCCAATCCGGAATTCGCCGGCCCTCGCGTACTCGCCGGCGGATGTCCGAACCGGATAACGAGATGACCTGCGTGCCCTCCGGGATCTGGTCGGCCTGGCGGTACTCGTCCTCGAACGGCAGATAAACCATTTCCGGAAACGAGACCATGGTGATGCCGACTTCCGTGGCGTGATCCTCTACGAAGCGGCAGGCGTCGTCGCTGCCGTAGAACGGCCTGCCGTCGGGTCCGCAGCCCGGGCCGGCGTGATCGCGGCCGGCGATGAAATGCGTGCAGCCGTAGTTGCGGCAGACGATCGCATGCAGGAGTGCCTCCCGCGGGCCGGACATGCGCATGGACAGCGGCAGCAGGTTCAGCAGGTAGGCGTCCGCCGGGTAATGCTGGACGACCTGGCGGTAGCAGCGCATGCGGGTGTAATGGTCGAAATCGCCGGGCTTGGTCATTCCGGCCACCGGCAGGATGAGCAGATTGGCCCGGGCCTGGCGCATGGCCTGAAGGGTCATTTCGAACTGGGGCCGGTGGAGCGGGTTCTCGGTGACGAACCCGGCCATTCGCTTCCAGTTGAGCTTGCGGGCGGCGGCACGGATTTCCGCCGGTGACAGCCGGATTTTCTTAAAGTCGAAATGCAAGGGCAGGCTCACGACCTCCAGCTTCCCGCCGACGTAGCAGGCGCCGGTGCGGTGGAGGAGATACTCCGCGCCGGGGTGGGACGGGTCGCAGGTTCCATAAACCTGCAGGGCTTCCCTTTCACGGTCCACCGGCCAGATGTCCTCGATGTGGAGGACCGCCAACAGGAATCCTTCCGCATCCCGCAGCGCTGCCGATTGGCCGGCCTCGAGACGGCGCGCCTTGATTTCGCTGACGTCCAGACAAACCGGCAGCGGCCACAACGATCCGTCCTGCAGCCGCATGCGGTCCAGCACCGGCTCATAGTCGGCGCGGGTCATGAACCCTCGCAGCGGCGAGAAGCCTCCGGTGGCCAGCAACTCCAGGTCGCACAGATGGCGTTCGCCCAGGGTAATGTCGGGCAGATTGACGGCGATGTCCTTCAGAAGGGTCGCCCGGCTTTCATCCACGACCAGATCGACCCGTTCGGCATTTTCGACGGCGATCGATTTCAGATCTTCGTTCATCTCAACCATTCGTTTCCAGTGGATTAGCGTTCAACGATCAAAATCGAATTATACCAGAATTACCCAATCAAATACAGATTAAGTGGAAATTTTGAGGCAGCCGTGGTAATCGTTTGAAACGATGATCACGGGTGACCCAATACGCCGCTCCATCCGATCCTTATCAAACTGACGCATGCTTCCGAACACTCATCAACCGCCGAGCTTGGTCGAGCCTCCGGAGCCAGTCCCCTTGGTCCTGGCGCCGGCCGGCAGCAAACCCTCCTTTTTGGCGGCGCTGGCGGCCGGGGCGGAGGCGATCTATTGCGGGCTGAAGTCCTTTTCGGCGCGGATGGAGGCACGCAACTTCACCCTTGACGAGCTGCGCGGACTGGTGGACCTCGCCCACCAGAAGGGCACGCGCGTCTACGTGACGCTCAACACGCTGCTTAAAACCGACGAGTTGGATGACGCCGGCCGGCTTCTCGACCAGCTGGGCCGGCAGGTGCGGCCCGACGCGGTCATCGTCCAGGACCTCGCCATGGCCCAGCTGGTGCGCCAAACCGGCTTCGACGGGCAGGTTCACTGGTCCACCCTCTCCAATGTCAGCTTTGCGGCGGCGCTGCGGCTGATCCGTGAAAAGCTACCGGTCGACCACCTCGTCCTGCCGCGGGAGCTCACGGTGGATGAGATCAAGGCGGCGGCGGCCGCCTGTCCGCCGGGCCTGAATCTCGAGGTGTTCATTCACGGCGCTCTCTGCTACGGAATCTCCGGGCGCTGCTACTGGAGCAGCTTTTTGGGCGGCAAGAGCGGGCTGCGCGGCCGGTGCGTGCAGCCCTGCCGACGGGTGTATGCCCAGGATCGCGAGGCCCACCGTCATTTTTCCTGCCTGGATTTGAGTCTGGACGTGCTGGTGAAGGTGCTGCGGGGCATCCCCCAGGTCCGCACCTGGAAGATCGAAGGCCGCAAGAAGGGGCCGCATTACGTTTATTACGTCGTGACCGGTTACCGGCTGCTGCGGGACCACGGCGCGGACGCCCAGGCGAAGAAAGACGCCCTTTACTTTCTGTCGCGCGCATTGGGCCGTCCCGGAACCCACTACCATTTTTTGCCGCAACGGCCGCAAAATCCCATCAATGCCCGGGAGCAGACTGGGTCCGGGCTTTTCATCGGCCGCATTCAGGGCGGCGGCCGTCAATCCTTGTTCAGCCCCCGTCACGAGTTGCTGTCGGGCGATCTGCTGCGCGTCGGCTACGAGGATGCACCCGGGCACCGCATCGAACGAGTGGGCCGGTCCGTGCCCAAAGGAGGGCGCTATTCGCTGCCAGCCGCGGCCGGAGGCATTCCCAAGGGCACTCCGGTTTTTCTGATCGACCGGCGCGAGAAAGCCCTTGAGGACCTCATCCGGCAGTTGGAAACCGAGCTGGCGCGTGATGCGCCGGCGGAAAATTCTCCGCCTTCCGCTTTCAAGGCCCTGCTGCCGCGCCCCGCGCAGACAGCCCTCAAGCCGGTTGAATTGAAGGTTTATCGGCAGCCTCCGCGGCCGCTGCTTCCGCAGCGGGTGGGCCTGTGGCTGAGTCCTGAAACGATGGAAGCGGTTCCTGTCGGTTTCTACCGTTCCGTTTGGTGGTGGCTTCCACCGGCGCTTTTTCCGGATGACGAAGCGGCCGTCCGGGAACTGGTCCACTCGGCCCGCGGCCATGGCAGCCGTTTCTTTGTGTTGAACGACCCCTGGCAGGTCGCCCTGTTTGCGCCGGACCCAACGGAGGCAACGCTCTGGGCCGGTCCGTTCTGCAACCTGGCGAACCCGCTGGCACTGGAAACCGCGGCCGGCCTCGGCTTCAGCGGAGCCATCGTCAGCCCGGAGCTGGCCGCGGCAGATTTTCTGAAGCTTCCGGGACGAAGCCCGTTACCGCTGGGCGTGGTGGTGGGCGGGAACTGGCCGCTGTGCGTCGCCCGGGTCATTTCCGCCGACCTTCAGCTGCAGTCGCCCCTGCGCAGCCCCAAGGGAGAGGACGCCTGGGCGGTCCGCCACGGTTCGCTTTACTGGGTTTTTCCCAACTGGGAGCTGGACTTGCGGGAGCAGACGGAAACACTGCGCCGGGCGGGTTACCGCCTGTTTGTGCACCTGGTTGAACCGGTGCCGCCGGCCGTCAAACGGAAGGATCGGCCGGGGCTCTGGAACTGGGCAGGGGAGCTGCTCTAGACTTTAGTGCACTTTAGGCATTTTAGGCACTGCCTCTACTTCTTCCTCCTCAACCGCTCCATGGCCATGCGCAGGCTGGTCTGCATGCGGCCGATGG
>CAZEKN010000193.1:0-4990 GCA_964512755.1 uncultured Desulfatibacillum sp.
CCGGGGTGCACTGGGCGATCTGGCCCTTCAGCTTGGGGTTGAGCAGGTCTTCCCAGGTTTTGATTTCTACGCCCAGGCGTTTGAGGAGCTTGGGCTGGTAAATGATACCGTAGGGCTCGAGGGTGGTGCCGACCCAGAACTTCTTGGAGTCCTTCAGCGGCAGGGGAACAGGTTTACCGATAGAGGCCGGGATGGCATCCCACGTGGCCTTTGGCAGCTGCACCTGCTCGAGCAGCCCCTCGGCCGCTAGGGCGTCGAACAGGGTGCCTTCACCGCCCCAGAAGACGTCCGCCTGGGGTTTGCCCTTCCACTCCAGGATTTGGCCATAGGCGACCGGCGTCCCCTTGGGGATGGCGCTGGTCTTCACATCGACGTTGTATTTCTTCTTGGCCCATGCAGCGAAAGCCTTCAGCATGGGGTCGTGGACGTCCTTGGAGACCGGGGTAATCAGGTAGAGTTCATTTTCGATGGCGGGCGCCTGAGCGAATGCCAGGGACCAGACGCCCAGAAGCGCAAAAGCGAACAGACCGAAGAACACAACAGCCCTTTTCATCGTACACCCTCCTATTTTGATGTTAAAGAACCACCGAATTCGGTTGTCCGCCCGGCACAACCGAATCATGATCACGCCCTTTTCAAACCTTGGCCGACCATCCAGATTGTAGAGGATCAAACGCCGATGTTAGTATTGCCAAACTTATCGGACCCAGACGCGCAAGTCAATTAAAAACGGCCATGCCCAAAGACCTGCAGGGTCCTATAACCAATCAAATTACTACGAATTTCCCCCTGCTGAAGATCAACTGACTGCGCCTGCCGGCGCCTAACGTTCAGGATAAGAGTACCTCCACCATTTCCGCAAACCCAAGACCGCCTGTTTGGTTGGTCACCCATGCCGGCAGAGCGTTCATCCGCCCGGCGAATTGCCTGACGTTAGCCACGCCCACGGCATTGGGAAAAAATGCGAACATGGGCTGGTCGTTGGGGGAGTCGCCGGCAAAGACCACCTGGGCCTTGACCGCTTCCAGGTCTTCCTTGAAGACCTCGCGAAACAGCCGGCGGGTCATGGTAAGCTTGTCGTATGCGCCGAACCAACCGTTGACGTGGATGGAGCTGACCTTGGCCTGGGCGCCGGCCGCCTCGAATAGTTGAACAATCCGGTCCACCGCTGGCGGGGAAAGCCGCTGGACGTCTTCGCAAAAGTCAATCGCCAGGTCCGCTTCCCGGTAAGCCTGATCGGCCGACACGGCGCTGCCCGGGACCTCGCTCAGGATTTTCACCTTCAGGTCTTCCAGCTGCCGCCGGTCCGCTGCGCGCGCGTGAGCGCTCTTGAAATAGCTCCGCTGCATCTTGCGGAGCGCGCGGTCGTAGCGGTAGTAGAAGGCCCCGTTTTCGCCCACCACGGCCTCAACCGGCCACATGCGCGCGATGTGGTCGCACCAGCCGGCCGGCCGGCCGGTGATGGGAATGACGTGCTTTCCGGCGGCTT
This sequence comes from uncultured Desulfatibacillum sp., assembly GCA_964512755.1. Classification (GTDB taxonomy): domain Bacteria; phylum Desulfobacterota; class Desulfobacteria; order Desulfobacterales; family SpSt-501; genus SpSt-501. The sequence continues at coordinate 1,490 of CAZEKN010000193.1, forward strand.
CGAGCCGCTCCATGGCGGCCAGAGCCGCCGCGGGCAGCCGGCCGTCAAGAGTCAGGGTGTCGTCGATATCCGTAAGCACGTAGCGGACGTTCTTCCTCGCGTCGGGCGGAAACTGCTGAATGGGTCTGAGCATGCCCTCTATCTTAGCGGCCGGGCGCCAAAAGCGAAAGGGTTTTTCGTTGGAGCGCTGTCTGCGTCAAGGCCGCATGCCCGCCACATGCTCCACGGTCAGCGTCACGGCACCCCAGTCCTCCTCGACCTTTCCCGAGAGCAGATACGGCCGCTCGCGGTCCAGCAGGTGGCAGAAGCGGCGGTAGGTCTGCGGGAAGAAGGTGGCCTCCACGAGCCCGGTTTCGTCCTCGAAGGTGAGAAACTCCATGGGCTCGCCCTGCTTGGTTTCCACCACCTTGCCGGTGATCAGCCAGCCGGCAAAGCGCAGGCGCCGCCCCACGCAGCGCGGGAGATCGACCGCCTTTACCGCACCGGCCCGCCGCACGGCGTCGGCGTAAAGCACGATCGGGTGCCGCTCGCAGAGGAAGCCGAGGACGGCGAACTCCCGGCGCAGGCGTTCGCGGGCGTCGTCCGCGGGCAGACGCGGAGGACGCGCCTCGGCCGGCGGCGTTTCAAACAAGGACCGGCTGCGGGGAGCACTTGCGCCGCCTGAAAGCACCGCCAGCCGGCGCGTTGCGTCCCACAGGAGTTCGGCGCGGCTATGCCCGGGGCCGAGGCCGTCGAGCGCCCCACAGTGAACGAGTGCCCGCACTTCGCCGGCATCCGGCCGCACCTGTTCCAGGAAGCCCCTCAGACCGGTGTAGGCCCGGTCCCGGCGGCCGGCGACGATCCGTTCGCCGGTCCGCGCCGATAGGCCCCTGACGGCGAGCAGGCCCACCCGAAGGGCCGCCTTCTGACCCGTCCAGCGCAGGTCGCTCGCGTTCACATCCGGCGGCCGTATCGCGAGGCCCAGGCGCCGGGCTTCGGAGACATAGGCGAAAGCGCTGTAGAAACCGCCCTGGTTGCTGATGACGGCCGCCATGAACTCGGCCGGGTGGTGGGTTTTCAGATAAGCCGCCTGGAAGGAAACCCGCGCATAGGAGGCGCTGTGGGGCTTGCAGAAGGAATACCCGTCGAAGCTCATCATCATGTCCCAGATTGTCGTGATCTGCTCCTCGGAAACCCCCTGCGCCCGGGCGCCCTCGCGGAAGCGCCGGGCATAGTCCCGCAGCTGCAGCTCCCGGTCCTTCTTGGAGAGGATCTTGCGCAGGCCGTCGGCCTCGGCGTGCGAAAAACCGGCGAGCGCCACGGCCGCCCGCGACACGTCCTCCTGGTAGACCATGATGCCGAAGGTCTCCTCCAGCACGTCGGCCAGCAGGGGGTGGACGGGCTCCCACGGACCGCCGTGCAGCCGGCGGATGTACTCGCGGATGTAGTCGTTGGCGGCCGGCCGGATGATGCTGCTGTGGATGACGAGGTGCTCGAAGTCGCCCACCCGGGACTTCTGCTGCAGCAGGCGCATGGCCGGGCTTTCGATGTAGAAGCAGCCCATGGTGCGGCCCTGGGCCACGGCCTCCTGGGTGGCGAAGTCGTCCTCGGGCTCCCAGCGCGATTCGTCCAGCGGGGTCCCGTTCGCCCGCAGGTTGGCCAGGGCGTCGCGGATGACGCCCAGGCTGCGGTTGCCGAGGAGATCGATCTTCACCAGGCCGGCGTCCTCGGCCGCGTCCTTCTCCCACTGGATGATCGGCACCCCCTTGGCGGCGCGCTCGACGGGCACGTACTCGTCGATCGGCCGGGGCGTGATGACGACCCCGCCGGGATGCACCGACAGATGCCGGGGAGCGCCGATGATCCGCCGGGCATAATGCAGGATCTCCGGCCACGGCGCAGGAAACTCCAGGGTTTTGGTTTCCGGCTGGCGCTTCAGCTCGCTCAGGAAGTCGGCATGGGCTTCCTCGGCGCGCCAATACCAGGGCAGACGCCGGGACACCCGGCCGATCTCGGCCTCGGTCAACCCGTAGACCTTGGCCACCTCGCGCACGGCCATGCGCGGCTGGAAGAGAACGTGGTTGGCCACCATCGCGGCATGCCCGCGGTGACGCGCGAGCACGGTTTCAAGGACGGCGTCGCGTTCGTCCCAGGCGAAGTCGACGTCGATGTCGGGCGGATCCGTACGGCCCGGGTTCAAAAAACGTTCGAAGTACAGGTTGTGTTTGAGGGGGCAGACATTGGTGATGCCGAGGCAGTAGGCCACGAGCGAAGCCGCCCCGGAGCCGCGGCCGCAGGTGCGCGGGCTCAGGGCGACGATGTCGCGCACGATCAGGAAATAGGCGGCGAAGCCCATCTGCGCGATCAAGCCGAGCTCATGCTCGAGGCGTTCCACCGCGGCCGCGGAGAGCTCCGCGCCGTAGCGGCGGTGGGCGCCGGTGTAGGCCTCCGTGCGCAGTCGCCGTACGGCCGACGCGGCATCGTGCCCCGCCAGAGGCGGCAGCACCGTACCAAAGCGCGGGCCGGTAAAAGCGAGCCGCTCGGCGATCGCGGCGGTCGCTGATAAAGCTTCCGGGCTGGCGCTGAACCGCCGCTCGTATTCCGCCGGCGGAGCCAGCCAAGCATCCGCCGGTGCGCCGTCTTCCGCTTCAAGCCGAGAAAGAGAGGCGTTGCGGGCGATGGCGCGCAGGATGCGGTGCACGGCGGCGTCCTCCGGCTGCAGGAAGAAGCTGCCGGGCACGGCGACCGCCGCCACCCCCAGCCGCCGGGCGGCCGTGCGCAGCGGGTACGTCGCCGAACGCATGCGGCGCGGCATGGCGGCAACCACCGCGACCCCGGCGGCGTGCCAGGCTTCGAGCAAGCCGGGGTCTGTGGCCAGCACCGTGAGGCCGGCGGCGTGCGCGGCCAGATCCGCCGGCAGGTCGAATTCCGTCGGCTGCAGGTGCCGGCGGGTGAGCAGGCGGCAGAGGTTGCGATAACCCGTCTCGGTTTCCACCAGGCACACCGCGCGGCGGCGGCCCCCCGGGTCCGTGATTTCGGCGCCGACGATGGGAGTGATGCCCTCGCGGCGGCAGGCGGCCAGAAACGGCCACAGCCCGTAAAGATTGTCGGTGTCGGTCAGCGCCAGACGTTCATACCCCATCCGGAGCGCAGCGCGGCAGACCTGCCGGGGCGAAGCCGTACCCCACATGAGGGAGTAGTGGGAACGGACGACAAGGGGAATCATGGGGCGATACTCGATGCTGGATGCTCGATGCTCGATAAAGGACGGGGAAGAAGCGTCCGGGTTTGACCATCGAAGCTGGGAGCCGCTCCCGCGAGGTTATGTTTTCTTTTATCCAGTATCGAGCATCCATTATCCAGCATCTCTTCGCCCTTAGGCCGGAGCGTTGCGCCGGCGGCGAAGGCCGTTCGGCCGACCGTGACGGCCTCCCGGCCGAAACGGTGGCGGACGGAGTCGATCGCGCCGATGAGACGGTCGCGCTTTTCCGCGTGTTGCCGGTCGCCGTCAAACAGGGCGAG
>CAZEKN010000194.1:0-4982 GCA_964512755.1 uncultured Desulfatibacillum sp.
GCACTCGTTCGAGAATCCGGGTCAAGGCCTCCACGCCTTTTTGCAGTCGTTCGGAGCTGGATGTCATCTCCAGAAAACGCTGGCGCTCCGCGTGGGTGAATCCTTCGGTCGCCGGAATGGCAAACGACAGCTGTTGAGCACTCTCAATGTCAATCGTCTCGATGGGTTCGGACAGATGCCCGGCGTCGCTCAGTTTGGCCAGCAGCGTGCGCGCGGCTTCAAAGGCCGCTGAATCGCCCGTATCTTCCGCATCCTCGATGAAGCGAACATCGGCCTCGGTGTAGGACTTTTCCTCGACCAGGGCCTCTGTAAAGAACCGCCTTTCGCCACGCGTCAGGATGTCCATGCGGCCGTCTTCGTATCGGTGCAGGACCTTGACGATCCGGGCGGTACACCCCACGGAGCGGATGGATTGCCCGTCAAACCAGACGATTCCAAAAGAGGCGCTTTCATTCAGGCACTCGGCGATCATCTGTTTGTAGCGTTCCTCGAATATGTGCAGGGGCAGCGGCATGCCCGGCAGCAGCACCAGCCCGAGCGGGAAAAGCCGTATACGCTTCATGGGGTCTCCTTCCGTCCGACGACCTCGGCGATCGGTTTCTTCGATTATCAGACTATTTAAGATAGATGTCCATCCAGCCCGCAAGGAAAAACCATGCTTGACGATCACGAATCTGTCGGCCTTCTGCCCCGCAAGCCCATCGATGCCGTCATCGATCCGATCCGGCGCTTCCTGCACATCGAAGCCACGAGCGGCGTGCTGCTCGTGGCCGCCACCCTGGCAGCGATCATTGCCGCCAATTCCCCGGCCGGAGATGCGTTCAGCGCCTTCTGGCGGACGCCGGTCGGCCTGCGGTTCGGCTCGGCGCAGCTGGAGCTGTCCCTGCAGCACTGGATCAACGATTTCCTGATGGCTATCTTTTTCTATGTGATCGGCCTGGAAGTCAAACGGGAGCTGATCAAAGGCGAGCTGCGCGACCTGCGCCGCGCGGCGCTGCCCATTGCGGCCGCCCTCGGCGGCATGATCGCACCGGCGGCGGTCTATCTCGTGCTCCAGCACGGGACTCCCGGCGGACGGGGCTGGGGCATCCCTATGGCCACGGACATCGCTTTTGTCGTGGGCTGTTTGGCAGTGCTGGGCCGGCGCATCCCGGTCAGCCTGCGGATCATGCTGCTGTCGCTCGCCATCGCCGACGACATCGGCGCCATTCTCGTGATCGCCATCGGGTACACGGCGCAGCTCGACGGGTCGGCGCTCGTTCTCAGCGGCTGCGGCATCGCGGTCATCATCGCCTGCATGAAGCTCGGGGTGCAAAACCTGGGCGTCTACCTCATTTTGTCGGCGGGTGTGTGGTTCGAAGTTCATGCCTCCGGCATTCATGCCACCATCGCCGGGGTGATCCTGGGGTTTCTCACACCGTCCCGGGCCTGGATCAGCGATCGGCGCCTGGGACGCATCATCGACACCACCATTGATTTCATGCAGGGCGCGGATTGGCGTTCCTCCCAACGGCGCTATGCCGCATTGCGCCAGATGGAGCGCGCCGCCCGCAGCTCCATTTCGCCCCTGCGGCGCTTCGAAGCCGGGCTGCATCCGTGGGTGGCCTTCGTAATCATGCCGATCTTCGCTCTGGCCAACGCCGGGGTTCGCATCGACGCGTCGGCCCTTGCGGACCCGGTGGCCGTCGCCGTTGCGCTGGGGCTTTTGATCGGCAAACCAGCCGGAATCGTCCTGTTCAGCTGGCTGGCGGTCCAGGCGGGGATAGCCAAATTGCCCACCGGCGTGGGTTGGGCGGCGGTATGGGGCGGTGGCATCCTGGCCGGCATCGGGTTCACCATGGCCATTTTCATCGCCAGCCTGGCCATGGAGGGCGCGCTGTTGAGCGCAGCCAAGGTGGGAATTCTGGCCGGCTCGCTGGCCAGTGCCGTTTTCGGGATCATCGTCCTGACGGCGGCCCTGCCGAAGTCCCGTTAAACCGACTGGCAGACGATTCAGGGTTCGGATGGCCGGCTTTTCGGCGCACCATATAGGCCATGGCCGCCGTCTGCAGGCCCGAGAGCAGGACAAAATAACCGACCCACAACGGCAGCCCGCCCCAAACCGGATGGATCCGCCCCCAGGCCCAAAAGTCCATCGCCAGCACGAATATGGCGACCTGCATCAGGACATAGCGATCTTTGAGCCAGCTGCCGGGCATCTCGAAACGCAGGCCCGCGCGGCGTGCCGTGATCATCCCATGCACCACCAGATACACCCCGAAGGTGATCAGCATCACCCACACCACCGGCAGAAAAGCTCCGGGGGATGCCCACTTCAGGTGGAAAACCACCAGGGCGGACTCTCCGCCGAGAATGGAAAAAATGGCGGCCTTGGCATGCACCCGTTGCCAATATAGCCCGAAGAACACGGTCGGAAACAGAACCGCCAGGCCGGTGAAGGCTACGGTGGCGATCTGCAGCAGGGTCGCCGGCGGTTGATAGGCAAAGGCCAATCCGGCCAGGCTCAGGCCGACGACGAACCACCGGCCGGGCCGGCTGGTGGTCATCGGGCGCCGGCGCATCAGCGGGAGGATATCACGGGTGAAGATCGAACTCAGCGTCAGCAGTTGAGAGTCCATGGTGGACATGAGGGCGGCCAGGCCGGCGGCAATGACCAGCGCCGCCATGGCGTCCCCCGCGACGGCCGTCGCCACCATGGGCAGGATACGGTCCGCCTGCTTTCCGGTAAGGTCCGGGAAAAAGAGATGCCCCAATACTCCGACCGCAACCGGCGCAAAAAAAACAAGGGTGCAGACGAACGGGTACCAGAGCATCATGCGGCCCAGGGTGCGTTCATCCCGGGCCGCAAAAAAACGCTGGAACAGCTGGGGGAACATGGGGTCGCAAAAAAACCAGAACATCATGTAGCTGAACCAGATCCCCGGAAGATACTGGTTCATTCCGCCAGGCCTCGAAAACAGCTCGGGTTTCAAGCCCAGGACCTTCTGGTTGGCCGCGATGAAGCCGCCATGGTGGCCCGCTGCGATCACGACGACCGCCACCAGCATCGTTAGCATCAGCAGCCCCTGAAATAAGTCGGTCCAGGCCACCGCGCGCATCCCGCCGTGGAGCGTGTAAAGGACGATGATCGCCGTGACCAGGACGCTGCCGTAGAAATAGGGGAGCCCCAACAGCTCTTCCAGCGCATAACCGGCCGCTATGGGCTGGAGCGCCAGATAGGGGACCGTGAACACGATCATGACCAGGGCGAACAAGCCGGACAACGCCGGGCTGCCGTAAAGCGACTGCACGAGCTCGGAAGGCGTGATGAGGCCGCGCTCGCGGCCGATCCGCCAGGCCCGGCGGCCGATGACCCAGAAGCTCAGCGCCATGAAGCCGGTGCCGAAGCCCATGATCGGGAAAAAGCTCCAACCGTCCCGGTAGCCGGCGCCCGAAGTGCCGAACACTGTAAAGGCCGAAAAGTTGGTGGCGGTCATGGTGGCCAGAAGGACTAGGGTCCCCAACCGGCGGTCGGCCAGGAAATAGGCGGCCGGCGAGGATTTCCAGTGCGTCCGCGCGAACCAGCCGATGGCGAGCACGACCAAGAAATAGGCCGCGAGGATAAGGAGTTTGATAGCCATGCTGCGGTAGCTCCATCACCTTCCCCCGATGCGCCCGACCGGGCGCATCGAACAAAAATGCCATCCCGACCGGTCGGGATGGCATTTTTTGCCTGACATGACCTTTATTGCATTAACCGAACTGCGTTTTGCTTTTGAGCTTTTTAAACGTCCCGCGCCGCATTGTCAAGAAGCCGCGGAACGGTTCATTCTCCGGCCGGAATGGAATATTCCGGCCGGACTTCGGTGCCGAAGGCTACGTTCATGGCTTCGTCGATCCGCTCCACCTGAACGATGCGCAGCGTATCGCGGATCTCCTGGGGGATGTCGTCGAGGTCCTTTTCGTTGCGCTTCGGCAGGATCACCGTGGTCAGCCCCGCCCGATGCGCGGCCAGTATTTTCATCTTGATCCCGCCCACCGGCAGCACTCGCCCGCGCAGGGTCACCTCGCCCGTCATGGCCACGTCGCCTCGGACGGTTCTGCCGCTGAAAAGGCTCGCCATGGCCATCACCATGGCCACGCCGGCGGACGGCCCGTCCTTGGGGATCGCTCCGGCCGGAACGTGCAGGTGCACGTCAGTGGCCTCGAACGCGCTCGGGTCCACCCCCAGCGGCTCGGACTTGGAGCGGATGTAGCTGTGGGCGATCTGGGCGCTCTCGCGCATGACGTCGCCCAGGTGGCCGGTGAGGGTGAGGCCACCCTTGCCCTTCATGCGCGCAGCTTCGATGAAGAGAATGTCGCCGCCGACCGAAGTCACGGCCAACCCCGTGGCAATGCCGGGGATTTCGATGTTCTCCGAGCACTCGGATTCGAATGCTTCCTTTTTGAGCTGGGTGCGCACCAGCTCGGGGGTGACGACCACATAGGTCCACTGCTGATCGACGATCTTCACAACGCTCTTGCGGCATACAGCCCCGATCCGGCGCTCCAGGTTCCGCACCCCGGCCTCGCGGGTGTAGTCCTGAATGATCTTGCGCACGGCATCGTCCGTGAAGGTGATCTCTTCATCCTTGAGCCCGTGGGCATTGAGCTGCCGCGGCACCAGGTGGCGTTTGGCGATCTGCAGCTTCTCGTATTCCGTGTAACCGTCCAGCGCGATGATTTCCATGCGGTCGCGCAGGGGCGGCGGGATGGTCTCGAGCTGGTTGGCCGTCGTGATAAAGATGACGTCGCTCAGGTCGAAGTCCACATCCAGATAATAATCCCGGAAGGCCTTGTTCTGAGCCGGATCGAGCACCTCCAGCAGTGCGCTGCTGGGATCACCGCGCCAGTCCATGCCGATCTTATCGACCTCGTCCAGCATGAACACGGGGTTGCGGGTGCCCGACCGCTTGATCGCCTGGATGATACGGCCCGGCATGGCGCCGATGTAGGTGCGGCGA
>CAZEKN010000195.1:0-4909 GCA_964512755.1 uncultured Desulfatibacillum sp.
ATCGAAGGGAACGTCCAGGTAATGGTCGGAAAAGGATTTGTTCTGTTCGGGATCCAGCACCTCCAGCAGCGCCGAAGACGGGTCCCCGCGGAAGTCGCTGCCGACCTTGTCGATCTCGTCCAGCATGAAAACCGGGTTGTTGGAACCGGTACGGCGCAGGGCCTGAACGACCCGCCCGGGCATGGCTCCGACATAGGTGCGCCGGTGCCCGCGGATCTCGGCCTCGTCGCGCACCCCGCCCAGGGAGATGCGGTGGAACCGGCGTCCAAGCGCCCGGGCGATGGATTGGCCCAGAGACGTCTTGCCGGTACCGGGAGGCCCGGCCAGGCACAGGATGGGGCCCTTCGAATTCGGCTTGAGTTTGCGCACGGCCAGGTATTCGATGATGCGGCGCTTCGGCTTCTCCAGGCCGAAGTGATCGTCATCCAAAATTTTGCGCGCGCGCGGGATATCCAGCGTATCAACGGTGGCGTCGTGCCAGGGCAGCGCCGCCAGCCAGTCGAGGTAGGTGGACGCGACGGTGTACTCGGCCGACGAGGGATGCATCCGCGCCAGCCGCTCCAATTCCCGGTCGGCTTCCTTGCGGGCCTCTTCGGGCAGATTTTTAGCGGCCATCTTCCGGCGCAGGTCCTCGATCTCTCCCGAGGCGTCGTCCTTCTCCCCGAGTTCCTCGCGGATGGCCTTCAACTGCTGTCGCAGGTAGTAATCCCGCTGGCTCTTTTCCATGTCCCCCTTGACCTGGGTTTGGATCTTTTTCCCCAGCTCGAGAATTTCCAGCTGGTGGTTGACCAGGCGCGCCACGGTCCGGAGCCGCTCGTTCACCTGCTCCAACTCGAGAACCTTCTGCTTCTCTTCCTGGCTGATCGGGATGCTCGAGGCGACCATGTCGGCCAGGGTCCCCGGTTCTTGGATGGATCGTGCCATCTGGCCGATCTCCTGGGGCAGTCCCGACGAAAGCTCAACGATCCGGCCGAACTGGCTGACCACATTGGCCATGAGCGCTTCGGTTTCGTTGTCTTTCTCTCCCAGGTCCGGCAGCGCGCTGATGTGCGCTTCCAGGAACGCCTTGCCGTCCACGAAGGATCGGATGCGGAAGCGGCTTAGGCCCTGCACCAGAAGCTGGGTACGGTTGTCATGGGTCTTGGCCATCTTGAGGATCAGCGCACCGGTGCCCACGGAGGACAGCGCATCCTTCACCCGTTCCGGTTTCGGATCCCCGCCTTGCGTGGACGCCACCAGCCCGAGCAGCCGGTCCTTGGCCATGACGTCGTCCACCAGTTTGACCGATTCTTCCTGAATGACCATCAAGGGCAGCACCATCTTCGGAAACAGTACGGCGTCGAAAAGCGGAAGGATGGGCAGAAGCTCCGGAAGGGCTTCAGGGGGCGATGGAAGAGATGTCGTATTCTCCGTCATGGGATCCTCCAGGATTCGAACGCCATCCGGCGCTGCCGCGCGGATGAGGTCGGCCGTGCCGCGTATCGACGCCGGCGGCTAGGCTTCCGTCACCGGAACGCTGCGCACCGCTTCCAGCGGCAGTTTGGCCAGCCGGATCTCAAGCATTCCGTTCGTGTACGCGGCCGATACAATCTCCGGATCGATGGGCGCCGGCAGAAACAGCACGCGCTCAAACCGGCCGTACTGGATCTCCGCCAGACGGTAGGTGGCATCCGCACCCCAGTTCCGCGCCGGGCGCATCGCACGGATTCGCACGGCTTTGCTGCTGATTTCCACCTCCAGATCATCCTTGTCGACACCGGCCACCTCCGCCAGGATGATGATCTGCTCCGGGGTTTCGTTCATGTCCATCGACGGCTTCCAGCTGCATTCGGCAAGTCGAAACACCGGACTGAGCGACCGAAACATGTCTTCGATGGTTCGTTCGATATCGCTGCTGAGATCCTCGAATTCTGCCGCAAAGCGAATCTTGATGACGTCCATGCCCGCCTCCTGATCGGCCCCGCCCCCGGATGAGCACCCTGCCCCGCCCGGACCCGGGTATCAGCCCTGTATTGACGATTTCGCGCGTCGGGATTGACCCGGCCGGAGGGCGTCCCGGACGGGCGTTGTCCGTTAACAAACATGATTCCAATTGGTAAAAATAGCATCTCGTCTTTTCTTTGTAAACCAACGCCGAGCGGTTTGTTTGGGTCCGGCAAAAGTTCGGCTGCACGGATTTTGCCCTGCCACCCGAATTGCCGTATGATAGACGATATTCCGCGGATGGTTTTACATGGCTCTAACGGGTTGAACTCCATGGCGCATATTTTTTCCAAAACGGCAATCGCCTCGCAGTACTTCCTCTATTTCGGCGTCATGGGTCTGTACCTGCCCTACTTCAATCTGTATTGTTATCATTTGGGGTTATCAGGGTTCCACATCGGCGTACTGTCCGGGTTGCGGTCGGTCACGATGGTGATCTTTCCGATGCTCTGGGGTGCCCTGGCGGACCGGACCAGGGGCCGGCGCCCGATTTACATTCTATGCAACGCCGTGAGCGCGGCCGTTTGGGCCTTCTTTCTGCTTACCGAGGAGTTTGCCGTTATGGCCCTGATCACCATAGGGTACGGCATCTTCTACTCGCCGGTCATTTCGTTCCTGGAAGCCATCACCATGGAAACCCTGGGCCGGGAGAAGAAAAGCTACGGCCGCATCCGGCTCTGGGGATCCATCAGCTTCATCACCGTCGTGCTGGTTTTCGGGAAACTGATCGAGTCGTTTTCCGTGCGGCTGATCCTTTACGGGGTTCTGGCAGGCTCGCTCTTGCTCGTTGCGATCTCTGCCACGGTGCCCCGCGACCGCTGCCCGTCCTCCGCCGGGCTGGCCCGCCGGACCAAGGCCCTGCTGCTTCGACGATCCGTCGTATTCCTCACCGGCGGCTTTCTGATGCTCGTCAGCCACGGGGCGTATTACGGTTTTTTTTCCATCCACCTCGAAAAGCTGGGATATTCCAGCACCTTCATCGGCCTCAGCTGGGCCGTGGCGTCGACGGCTGAAATCGTGGCCATGCTCTATTCGGATGCCATTTTCCGTCGTTTCGCGCTCGAACGCGTGCTGACCGCCTCGTTTGCCGCCGCCGTGCTGCGCTGGCTGATGCTGGGGTCCGTATCGGCACCGGCGGCCATCCTGCTCTCTCAGCTTCTGCACGCCATGACCTACGGAACCTTCCACATGGCGAGCATCCTGTACATGGATCGCCTGTCGCCGCCGGATGCCAAGAATCTGGGCCAGGCGGTCAACAATGCCTTGACCTACGGCCTCGGGTTGATGGCGGGCTTTTTTATCAACGGAGCGCTGTATGGAACGATGGGTTGCTTCGGGCTGTTTCAGGTGAGCGCGGGGTTCGCCCTGGCGGGCGGGGCCGTGTTCGGGATCTTTCGATTCCGGGAGGGCCGGGGCCCGTCATAAGGGCGAGCCGTCGCTCCACCGGCAATGGCTGAAAAGCCCGGCGGCAGGGGTCAATTCAAAGATGGCGTCCGCGGCGATGAGGATGCCGGCGTTGGTCCAGGTCAGCCGGTCTTCCGGCCAGACGGCCATGTCCGGAAAGGTAAACCCCGACCAGTACGATCCGTCCTCGAAACGTCGGTCGCCGATCCAGCCGAAGACGATCCGCGCCGTTTCGACGTGGCCCATGGCCGCTAGCGTCAGCGCCAGCTCCGAAGTCTCGGCCAGGGTCACCCAGGGCTGGTCCGAGACGCACCGAACGCCCAGGCTCTCGACGACGAACTTCCGCCAGCCACGCTCGATCCGGCGCTCGGCATCCGCCCCGCTGACAGCGCCGCATAGAACCGGATAGAACCAATCCATCGAAAAACGGGATTTGGTCACGTTAAATAGATGCGGCTTGAACCGAATGGCGCGCCCGAGCCGGCGCAGCGCCGCCTGCCAGGCGGGCCGCGCCCGGCCCAGGACGGAGGCAATGGCGAGCGCGCACTTGATGCTCATGTAGATGGAACTCGATCCGGTGAGCAGCGCCATACGATCGACCCGGCCCTGCGGGCTGATGGCCCAGTGGATTTCCCCTTGAGGCGCCTGCAACCTCAGAGCGAATTCAATCGCCGCGCAGACGGTCTTCCACATCGTGGATAAAAAGCCGGAATCACCCGTCAGCAGGTAATGGTGATAGACCCCGACGGCCACGTACGCGGTCATGTTGGCATCCCGTGTCCGATCCTGGGCCCGGCCCTGGAGGTAGGCGCTGTACCAGCTGCCGTCGCGCAGCTGAATCCCGGATAGCCACTGCAACGCCCTACGCGCCGCCTCCCGGTGGCCGGCAATACCCAACCCCATGGCGGCTTCTAGATGGTCCCATGGGTCGGTTTTCTGCCCGTCGCACCAAGGAATCTCGCCGCTCGGCAACTGCGTCTTTGCAATCAACGCCGCAGGCGCCTCAAGGTCGATCGCCCGTTCCGATTCAGGTCTGAGTCCGAGGAAGTCCCGTTTCATGTTTCAGCGCACCTCTTGGCTGACGGCTCGAAGCTTGTTTTTATTGCTCCGGCAATAAAATTTGGTTGCGGCGCGCTGCGGCCGAAAACCCGCCCCGCTGAACCTCAGCTCAAGTTGAACCTGTTGACTTGCCGGAGCAATAACACCCGGTGAGGTCATACAAAGGAACCGGCTGGGATGCAAGAGGGCAGACGATGGTTGCAAGCCGGTGCCGGCTTGACTTCATGGGTCGTTTCCAGGTAGGTAATCATCTAACGCCCCCGCCGTCGATGCCATCGGCGCAAATCGATTTTTCTCGGCGGCTGATGCCATTCCGTCCATGTGCCCTGAACGGGCATGCTGAAGCCGGTAGCCGGTTGCATCGATTCTCCCCCGGAGGGACCTGGGATCGTCCTTGGCCGCCTCCGATGCTGCGATCACCTGTGATCATCAGAAAGGAGGATGTTATGGCCGAGAGCATCTA
>CAZEKN010000196.1:0-4887 GCA_964512755.1 uncultured Desulfatibacillum sp.
TATCGGCCGGTCGGGTTTGATACTTTACATTAAAAGGGGGTTATCGCGTGGCTGCTTCCAGTCGGGCCACGGGGTTGCCGAAGCTGCAGGGCATCATGGCGGCACACTTGCCGCAGACATGGGTGGTTTCGGGCAGATCGGAAAAATAATCCAGGTCGGCCCGGTTGTCCTTGAGGCGCTGCCAGCAGTGCCGGCGTTCGAAGCCGTTGGCTTTGATCGCTTTCACCGGGCAAACCTCGATGCACAGGCCGCAGGCTTTGCCGGCCTTGAGCAGGCAGGCTTCGCGGGTTTCGATCAGCGGGTGGGCGCCGAGCTCAGCTTCGGTCACCAGGCTCCCCAGCCGTCCGGTGCAGCCGGCCGGCGTGATCAGCATGTGGTGCGTGCCGAAGCGTCCCAGGTTTACGAGGTGGCCCAGGTGTTTATGGGACCAGCGGGCCATGAGTTTGGTTTCGTTGAAGTTGTGGGTCGCCGGCGTCAGCCCGCAGCGGAAACCCAGTTCGCCCAGCCGATCGCCCAGACACTGGCTGAGACGGTTGATCAGGTCGTTCGTCTGCACGTAGGCCAGCCCCCAGTCGCGGGAGGGGTGCTCGCCCTTTTGGTTGGCGAGCACCAGGTCTTTGCGGAAGGGAATGAAGAAGGCGATGACCGTTCGGGCGGTCGGCAGCAGGTCGCGAGGGTGCAGGTGGTCGTCGGCGGCGATCTGCGGGAGCATTTCAAAACGATCATCCACCGGCGCCGTCGCCAGCAGCGGCGGACGCCACCATCCCTCGCTGCCCAACCGAGCCGGCTCCTCCGTTACGAAGGTTTCAGCCATCCGCCGCAGATCCTCCACACCGAAAGGTTGCATCGATTCCTCCGGGCTCATTTCCATTTTTCCTCCGGCCAGGTCCGACATGCGCCCAAGGCGTACCTCGTATCATAGCTCGACAAAGGAGTAGGCTTTATTCGGTAACGTCACTTGCCGCCGGGATCCGACTTAAGTTGCCGAGATTAGGCTCGCCGAAGTAATAAATGAACCGCAGCGGCTCGTCAACGTTTCTTCGGTGTCATCCGGGCAGCAGTCGAAAGGGGAGCGAAAGCGGCCGGCCTCCCGATCGGATCAATAACGCTTGGCGAATCCAAGAGAATGGTTTAAAGTGGCTGCAGTCGTTATTCGGCCGGCAAATGATGAAGAGGTGGATCGCCATGAGACGAACCTATCTGATCGTTTTAACGGCGGCGCTGCTCTCAGCCGCCTGCGCAGCGACCTTCGACTTCCGGCGCGAGGAGCTCTTCGAGGACATGTCCAAGCGATACGGAAGGCTCATCCGCTGGTCCGAGTTCGACACGGCCAGGCCTTACCTGGCCGCCGACGCTCCTCCCGAAAGAACGGCCGTGCCCGCCAGCGTGCGCGTTGCCGATTATGAAGTCAAGCAGATCGCTTATGCCGATGACATGCGGCGGGCTCTGCAAACCGTGAGGATCACCTATTTCAAGCAGGACAGCCCCAGGCTGCGGACGTTGGATGACCTGCAGGTCTGGGAATTCAGTGCGGACAAGGGTGCGTGGTTCCTGAAAAGCGGGTTTCCGGATTTCCAGTAACGAATCGAATGAAGATCAGTTTCTACGCGCCGTTCAAACCCCTCGACCATCCTCAGCCCTCCGGGGATCTGGTGACGGCCCGCGGCATCGTCGATTTCTTAAGGTCCCGCGGGCATGAAGTGGTTGCGGCCAGCTCGCTGCGCTGCCGCTGGATCTATTGGAAACCCTGGCTTTGGCCCAGGCTTTTGCAGGAGCGACGGCGAGTGGTCCGGCGGCTGAGCGGCAGGGGGTTTGACCTCTGGTTCAGCTATCACTCGTACTACAAGGCTCCGGATCTGCTGGGGCCATATGCCGCCGGCCGCATGAACCTTCCGTTTGTCCTGTTTCAGGGTGTCTTTTCCACCAAGCGCCGGCGCACCTGGAAGACGCTGCCCGGGTTTCGTCTCAACCGTAAAGCCCTGCTGGCTGCGCGACAGGTTTTTACCAACAAGCTGGTGGATCAGCGCAACCTGGAGCGGCTGCTGCCGGCGAGCCGTGTCCGTTATGTGGCGCCCGGGATTCAACCGGATGACTTCAGCTTCGACCCCGAAGCGCGCCAGTGCCTGCGGGGAGCCTGGCAGACCGGCGACGAGCCCGTGGTGCTGGCGGTCGCCATGTTTCGGCCGGGCGTCAAGACCGAGGGGCTCACGTGGGTCATCCGCGCCTGTGGAGAACTGCGGCGGGGCGGGCAGCGGCTGCGCCTGGTCATCGTCGGCGACGGTCGCGAGCGGGAGCGGCTCATGCGGCTTGCCCAGGCCGAACTTCCGGACCGGACGCTGTTCGCCGGCCGGGTCGCCCGCGGCGAGCTCTTCCGGTATTACAGCGCCGCCGACCTGTTCGCCTTTCCGGGCATCCAGGAATCCCTGGGCATGGTCTACCTGGAGGCCCAGTCCTGCGGGCTGCCGGTGGTTGCGTTTGAAAACGCCGGGGTCCCGGAAGCCGTTCGCGGCGGCACCACCGGCCTGCTGGTACCGATGTGCGACGGCCGGCGGTTCGCCGCGGCCATCGAGCGGCTGCTGCAGGACGGAGATCTGCGGCGGCAGATGGGTGCAAACGCCAAGGCCCATGTGCGTCAGTTTCACGATATCCGCAAGAACTACCGCGACATGGAATCGGTCCTTCAGGAAATGGTCCGGCGATGAAACGGCCTCCCGCCCCAAACCCGAATCGAGTCGACCGCAGCCGGGAGCCGATGCCGCCGGAACCGGCCGTCACCCGCTTCGGGCTGATTCGACATGCCGAGACGGTCTGGAACCGCGAACGGCGCGTCCAGGGGCAGATGGACTCCCCCCTGACCCCCCGGGGCGAGCAGCAGGCCGAACGCTGGGGCCGGGCGCTCCAATCGTTCTCGTGGAACCTCATTCTGGCCAGCGATACCGGACGGGCCGTCGCCACGGCCGCGATCATTAACGCGCATTTGAACCTCCCGATCGAAACCGACCCCCGGCTGCGGGAGCTGGACTGGGGCCGCTGGACCACCCGGACGATCGCCCGGATCCGGGCCGAGGACCTGAATGCCGTGGCGGCCCAGGAGGCGGCCGGATGGGAGTTCCGTCCGCCGGGGGGGGAGTCGCGCCGCCAGCAGCTGGAGCGCAGCCGGCAGGCGCTCGTCGACGCCGCCGGCCGCTGGCCGGGCGATTGCATTCTGGTCGTCACGCACGAAGGAGTGATCAAGAGCCTGGCCCATCACCTCAGCGGGCGGGCGTACATCGCCGCCGAAGCGGTCTGCCTGCGGCCCTATCACCTGCACTGGCTGACCGCTGCGGGCGGGCATGTCGCGCTCGCCGGGCTGAACGTCCGAGCGCTGGACTGATGCGATCCCGCCGGCGCAGGGAGGCCTCGGAATGGATGTGGTGATGTTCCACGACCTGCGCCGGGAGCATTTCGAGTTGCCCCTCGATCGGTACCGCCTGACCTTCGACGACGGGCTTTACTCCCACTATTACTATCTTAATCGTTTTGAAAGCCACCCGAACGCCCTGACGTTTTTCATCACGACGTCTTTTATCCGGGACGGAAAGGCCCGGCCGGTCTTCAACGGCCGTTACATCGAGTACCGGGAGGCATCTTTCCATACGCAGCGGGCCATGATCGAGGGGGACTTCAGCGGGTTTATGACCGTTGAGGAAGTTCAGCATCTGGCCGCGCAGCCGAACGTGCGAATCGGCGCCCACAGCCATTTCCACGATGTGACCCTGACCGGCGTGCATCCGAAAAGAACCAGACCGACCAGCCCCTGGCGTTTCAAACGTTTTCCGCAGGTGCCCGCCGACCAGCTCCGGACCATGAGCATCCGCTCGCGGCTGGCCTTCCAGGGCTGCGAGTTCAGGGACGGCCGGCTCCAGCCGCGGTCCGAGGCCGACTGGGAGGATTACATCCGGCGCGACACCGAGCTTTGTCTGGAGTGGTTCGCCCGCCATCTGAACCGCCGGCCGGAGCTTTACGGGTTCCCCTTCAATGAATATTCGCCTCGGTTGATCGCGATGCTCAAGGGCTACGGCTTCAAGGAATTTTACGCCGGCTCCTCCGTGAAGCATGCGGAGGTGATCGGCCGGACGGACGCGGAGGATCTCGTATCCAGGCGATTATTGCTTCGGCAATAAAATTAAGCCTACCTCCAGCCGAGGTCCGGCGGGGCGGGGTTTCGGTCGCAACGCGTCGCCACCATCCGTCCAACGAACCTGCGGACGGCAGCAAGCCCGCTTCATATTTATCCGAACAGCCCCCGGAGGACCGATGTCCACGCAGCCGCCAGCCGTCTCTGCCTGTGCGCGGTTCCTATAGACGGCTGGGGGGCGGGGCAGGATCACTTGAAGCATTGGTGGCGGCGCGTTGCGACCGAAACCCCGCCCCACCGATGAGTGATATGACCGCATTGAACATATTTTATTGCCGGAGTAATATGAAAATCGTCTTTTACTGCCAGCACGTGCTCGGGATCGGGCATTTCTTCCGCAGCCTGGAGATCTGCCGGGCGCTTCACCGCCACCGGGTGATCCTGGTGACGGGGGGGCCGCGCGTCGATGTCGACCTCCCCGGCCATGTCAGGGAGGTGCGGCTGCCGGCGCTGGAGATGGATCGCGATTTTAAATCATTGCACGCGGGTGCCGGCGCCGACCTCGACACGGTCCGGCACGTGCGTCGGGAGCAGTTAAGGGGGTTGTTTGAAGCGGAGAAACCGGACCTGCTCCTGATCGAGCTCTATCCCTTCGGCCGCAAGGCGTTCCGGTTCGAGATCGACCCGCTGCTTGAAGACATGGCCGGGGGCCGCCTGCCCCGGTGCCGCGTGGTATGCAGCGTGCGCGACATCCTCGTGGAGAAAGATCG